>JAUSQH010000579.1 GCA_030652895.1 Alphaproteobacteria bacterium | reverse complement strand
TGAAGGTCCGCGCCAACGCCATAAATTCGTGATGGTCGGCCTCTATGTCGTACCAGTGACAAAACTGCTGTTCCGCATGCGTTTCAAGCAAAAAAAGAGGATCTTCGGAAAATAGAAAACG
Source organism: Alphaproteobacteria bacterium (assembly GCA_030652895.1). GTDB lineage: Bacteria > Pseudomonadota > Alphaproteobacteria > UBA11222 > UBA11222 > UBA11222. The sequence goes on along the minus strand of JAUSQH010000579.1, from coordinate 27,297 downwards.
CAGCTTGATGACATAATCATCAATGTCAGGAACTTGTGCGTCTTTGACGCCAACGATTATGTCATTATTCCACAGCCGGAAAAGTTGGCCATCATATTTGCGCAACAGCGGTTCAAACGTATTCATGACAATACGTATATGGTGATCGAGTCGGTTACCGGGGGTTAACTGCGACAGACGTATAAGAACGGCACGCCGTCCTTTCCTGTGATTTGCAAGCCTGGACGCGTAATCGAGCAGCGCCGCCTCGTGGCTGGCGAGGGCTGGCCCCGGATTTGGGCCGCTTGGAGCTGGCGATGGCGCTGGGGGCATGAACGACCAAAAGGTTTATAAATGAGTATAATTTATTGTCCCAGACTATGGTTGCCAGAGAGTTAAGACCCCATGGCATTTTTCACCGTAACGTATATAAAGCGCTGTAATGCCGTTTAAACTTTCCAGTTTGAAAAACCTGTTTGGCGCCGCCGACCGCAGCGAGACGGTTACTGTGCCGGCGGGCGAACGTATCTATGTTATCGGCGATATTCATGGCCGCGCCGATCTCCTGCGGCAATTACATGAAATGATTGCAGATGATGCGGCGAGGCGAGGATGGGCGCGCAACCAGCTGATTTATCTTGGAGACTATATTGATCGCGGTCCCGACAGCCGGGAGGTGATGGCGCTGGCCATGAGCGATAGCCCGAATGGCTTCAGCAAACTGCATCTGCGTGGCAACCATGAGGCGATGTTGCTGCAATTTCTCGATAGCCCTAACCAAGGCGCAACATGGCTGAACTTTGGAGGGGACGCGGTGCTGCGTGAATATGGGATCGCGGCGCCCTCAGAATTCAGCCCTCCAGCGCAGCTGGCGTACGCTGCAACGCTGCTTGTTGAAGCATTACAGCCTCAAGAACTGGCGTTTTTGCGGGGTCTGAAACCCTTTCACAGGTCTGGAGGGTATTTCTTTACCCATGCGGGGGTACGGCCTGGCGTACCGCTTGACAGGCAACTGGAACAGGACCTAGTCTGGATTCGCGCACCTTTTCTGAATTACAACAATGACTTCGGCGCTATTGTCGTGCATGGCCATACAATCTGCAATGAGGTAGAGATTAAATCCAATCGCATCGGTATTGATACAGGCGCCCATGCAACGGGAAGGCTTACCTGCCTTATTCTGGAGGCCAACAAACGCTTTTTTTTGCAGACCGCTCATCAACAATTAACGGCATTCTCCGTATCGTAACGGAATAGTGCAATACTAAATCCCCTGACATATCGTGTAGATAAGGTGAAATTACGCAAATGACGCACGAAAATATCGGCTCGGCGCATGACGTCAAGATGGGCTCCGAACGTGCCTTCGGTTTCATCTTTGCGGGATTCTTCGCGATACTATCGGGACTTGCCTGGTGGAACGCCAGCAGTCTTCTGATTTACTGGTTGATCACCTCGGCCTTGTTTCTGGCCGTGGCGCTTGTCGCGCCCCGGGCGCTGACGCCGTTGAATCGGTTATGGTTCCGGTTTGGCCTATTGCTGCATACCATCGTTAGTCCGGTTATCATGGGCTTGCTGTTCTTTGTGACCATTACGCCGATCGGCTGGCTGATGCGGCTGTTCGGGGCGCGCCCGTTAAACCTGAAATTTGATAGCGCCGCGCAAAGCTACTGGATCAAGCGTGATCCGCCGGGACCGCCGCCAGCTTCATTAAAAAACCAGTTCTGAGGGGAAAACATGTCTTTCATTAGCGAGTTCTGGGCGTTTATGCGGGCCAGGAAGAAATACTGGCTGGCCCCTGTATTGCTGATGATGGCGCTGTTTGGCGGCCTGGTGGTGTTAAGCCAGGGCTCGGCCATTGCGCCTTTCATATACACGCTGTTTTAAGCTAACAGCCGCATGCGTATTCTCGGTATATCGGCCTATTATCATGACAGCGCCGCCGCCCTGGTTGATGACGGGCGCATTGTGGCGGCAGCGCAGGAAGAGCGCTTTACCCGCAAAAAGCACGATGCGCGGTTTCCAGCCAGCGCCGTTGAATATTGCCTCGCAGAGGCAGGTATCGGCCTTGGCGATGTGGATTTTGTCACCTTTTACGACAAGCCGTTTTTAAAATTCGAACGGCTGCTGGAAACTTATCTGGCATTTGCGCCGCGTGGCTTCAAATCCTTCCGCATGGCGATTCCATTGTGGTTGCGTGAAAAACTGTTTCAAAAAGATCTGCTGCGTGGTGAGTTCCAAAAATTTGACGAAAAGTTTGACTGGGAAAACCGGCTGCTGTTCAGCGAACATCATTTGAGTCATGCAGCCAGCGCCTATTTTCCTTCGCCGTTTGAAGAGGCCGTCGTGCTGACCCTGGATGGTGTCGGGGAATGGGCGTCCTGTTCGGCAGCCATTGGGCGTGGCAATACACTTGAAGTTTTCAAGGAAATGCATTTTCCACATTCGCTGGGCCTGCTTTATTCCGCCGCCACCTACTATATCGGCTTCAAGGTCAATTCGGGCGAATATAAAGTGATGGGTCTGGCGCCCTATGGAACGCCGCGCTATGCGCAGAAATTTTTCGATCATCTAATGGATTTGAAAGCCGATGGTTCGTTCCGGCTGGATCAGTCCTATTTTGATTACTGCACCGGTCTCACCATGACCAATCAGAAATTCGCCGATCTGTTTGGACAGCCCGTGCGCGGACCAGAGCAGCAGCTTACGGATTTCCATATGGATATGGCGGCGTCGATTCAGGCGGTGGTTGAGGAAGTGGTGCTGCGCCTCACGCGCGCTCTGGCCAAGGAAACCGGGCAAAAAAATCTGTGCATGGCGGGCGGTGTGGCATTGAATTGTGTCGCCAACGGCAAGATTCTGCGCGACGGCGCGTTCGAAAATATCTGGGTGCAGCCTGCAGCAGGAGATGCCGGCGGGGCGCTTGGCGCGGCGCTGGCCGCCTATCATCTGTATAAGGGGCAACCGCGTGCGGCATTGCCTGCCAGTAACCGGGCCGGGCAAATGGCTGCCGACCGCATGGCGGGCAGCTATCTGGGTCCGGTTTATGCGCAGGACGATATCGAGCGGCGGTTACTTGCCGCCGGCGCGAAGTTTGAGGTGATGACTCAAGAGGCCATGCTGGATACGACAGCGCAGGCGATCGCCGATGGCGATGCGGTGGGCTGGTTTCAGGGACGCATGGAGTTCGGGCCCCGCGCTCTGGGCGGGCGTTCCATTCTGGGCGATGCGCGGTCACCCGCTATGCAAAAAACGCTTAATCTGAAAGTGAAATACCGCGAGAGTTTCCGTCCGTTCGCGCCGTCCGTACTGCGCGAGCATGTCGCGGACCTCTTTGAACTTGACGGTGACTCGCCCTACATGTTGCTGGTTGCCGATGTGGTTGACGCCAGCCGCCGCAAAATGACCGCCGAAGAAGAGAGTCTGTTTGGCATCGATAAGCTGAATATTCCGCGCTCCAGTATTCCGGCTGTTACTCATGTGGATTATTCCGCGCGCATTCAGACCGTGCACGCAGAAACCAACCCGCTATATCATGCGCTGATTTCACGGTTTTACGCGCTGACCGGCTGCCCGGTCGTGGTGTATACCAGTTTCAATGTGCGCGGCGAACCCATTGTCTGTACGCCAGAAGATGCATTTCGCTGTCTTATGGGCACCGAGCTTGACCTGCTTGCGGTCGGCAATTGTGTTCTGCGCAAGGCCGATCAGGATCCCGCGTTGAAGATTGATTACAAAGACGCGTTTGAACTGGATTGATCCGTCAGCGCCGCCCGAACAGTTTTTCTATATCGGCAAGTTGCAGCTCTACATAGGTTGGGCGGCCATGGTTGCACTGGCCCGAATGAGGCGTGGATTCCATTTCACGCAATAGCGCGTTCATCTCGGTGGCGTTCAGTTGCCGCCCCGCGCGCACGCTGCCATGACAGGCCATGGAGGCGCAGACTTCTTCCAATTTTTCCTTCAGCGAATGGGTGGCGCCCCACTCGATAATGTCGTCCGCCAGATCGCGCAGCAATCCGGCAATATCGCAATCGCCCAGAAGTGCCGGGGTTTCGCGTACCACCACGGCGCCGGGGCCGAACGGCTCCAGCACCAGGCCAAAAGTCGCAAGTTCGCCCGCGCGTTCCACAACGGCTGACACCGCATCTTCATCCATGTCCACTACTTCGGGCAGCAGCAGCATTTGCCCCGGCGCATGCCCGCTTTGCAGATGCCGCTTCATGCGTTCCAGCACCAGGCGTTCATGGGCGGCATGCTGATCGACAATGATAATGCCATGATCAGTCTGCGCGATAATGTATGTGGCGTGCAGTTGGCCCCGCGCCACGCCCAACGGAAAATCACCGCTCGTTTGCGGTGCGCAATCTGGCATGTCAAACCGCGCAGATGGCTCCGAAAACCCGGAAACCTGATCTGGCGCCTGAAATTGCATCGCTGTTTCAATGTGGCCGCGAGAGGGGGACGCAAAGGGCAGGCCCCCTGGGCGCATTGCGCCAAGCGCGGCAGCGGACGTAGTGCTTGATGAGCGATGCCCGGCCTCAGCCAGCGCGTGACGCAGCCCCGACACGATCAGTCCACGGATGATGCCGGCGTCCCGGAACCGCACCTCCGCCTTGGCGGGGTGGACATTCACATCAACCTGATGCGGATCGATTGTCAGGAACAGTGCAACGACGGGATGCCGGTCACGGGACAGAAACTCCTGATAGGCGCCGCGCACCGCGCCATGCAGCAGTTTATCGCGTACCGGCCGGCCATTGACGAACAGATACTGCATCTGCGCCGTGCCACGATGAAATGTCGGCAGCCCCGCGCGCCCGGCCAGGCCTATACCGCCCCGCAGCGCATTTACCGCAATGCTGTTTTCACCAAATTCGCGCCCCATAATGGCGCCAAGACGCGCAGTCTGGGCGTCCAGTAAATAGCCCTGTTCGATGGCCAGATCAAGCGTGCGCCGCCCATTATGCGTCAAACTGAAACTGATCTGCGGGTGGGCCATCGCCAGGCGTTTGACTATATCGGTAATGGCGGCCTGTTCCGTCTGCTCGGTTTTAAGAAACTTCAGGCGCGCCGGTGTGGCGTAAAACAGATCGCGCACTTCGGCGGTTGTGCCGGGTCCACCGGCGGCGGGCTGCGGCGGACTGATCGTTCCGCCGGTGACGGCAATCATCCAGGCGCCATCTTTTGTGTTAGCGGCGCGGCTGGTGATCGTCATACGGCTGACGGAACCGATGGACGGCAGCGCCTCTCCGCGAAAGCCGAGACTTGAAATATTGAACAGATCATTGTCATCAAGTTTCGAGGTGGCATGGCGTTCGATACACAGAGCAAGCTCGTCTGACGACATACCTTTGCCGTTATCACTGACTGAAATCAGCTCGCGCCCGCCGCCGCCAATCATCACGTCAATACGGGTGGCGCCCGCGTCAATGGCGTTTTCCACCAGTTCCTTAACCGCGCTTGCCGGTCTCTCAACCACTTCGCCTGCGGCGATGCGATTGACGATTTCTTCCGGCAGGCGGCGTAAGGTCATCTCCGCATTTCCTGCAAATATTTTTTGGCGAGCACCTTGCCCTGTTCGACAGCAGGCTGATCGAACGGATCAACCCCTGACAAATGCGCGGCGATAATTGTTTCCAGCATGAAATGCATGAACAGCCCCCCAAGTGTGCGGGCATCCAGCGCCGGCACATACAAGGTGCGCGTGGGCCGCATATTGGCGATCAGCGTATCAACGGTGGCGCGCTGTTCGGCATCCGCCAGATCTCCCACCGTACGGCCATTCAGATAGGCGAGTTCCGAATCATTGCTGACGATGCGCGGTCCCCTGCCCGCCAGCCCCTGGGTCAGCACAGTATAAAGTTTGTCGCGCGGCCCCCCCAGAAAAAGCTGCAGCTGGCTATGCTGATCCACCGGGCCGAGGGCGGCGATGGGGGTGGTGCCTTTGCCGTCCTTGCCCAGGCTTTCCGCCCACAACTGACGGTGCCACATGGCAAAGCGCTCCAGCCGGTCCCCATAGGGCATAACAACCTGGCTGCGCGCACCAAGTTTATTTTCGCACGCAAAGGTTAGCGCAGCGCCAACAGCGGCGGGAATATCGGCGGGCTTTGCGCCGGCCAAAACTGGGGCCAGCACCTCTGCAGCCCCGGCGCGCACCGCCGCTGCGTCAAGCCCAAGGCAGTACGCAGGAACCATCCCCACGCTGCTCAGAACTGAATATCGGCCGCCCACGCCAGGAGGGTGATCCAGAACCGGAATGTCATACTGTTCGGCCAGGCGGCGAAGCGCCCTGTCGCCGGGTTCCGTGATCACACCGAAATGATGCTTTATATATTTTCCGCCGCCCGCAGCTTCCAGCGCTGCAATCACGGACAGGGTCTGGCTCATGGTTTCAGCGGTATTGCCGGACTTGGAGATAACCAGAAACCGTGTGGTGCGCAGATCAAGCTGCCCCAGCGCCGCATCCATGGCAAAAGGATCGAGATTATCGAGAAAATGAAACCGGGGCGCGCCTTCGCGGGGCAACCCGATAGGGCGGTATTTATCCACACTCTGCGCCAGCGCCTGCGCTCCCAGGCTGGACCCGCCGGTGCCCAGCACTATCAGATTGGACGTGTCTTTTAGCAGATGCGCGCTGAGTTTTTCGCACGCAGCCAGATCGTCGCGCGCTTCGGGCAGGCGTAACAGCGGCAGCGCGTGATCGCCATGCTGGGCGCGCAACCGTGTCAGCGCTGGCTCGGTATTCGCCAGCACCGCGTCAATATCCGCCCTTGCCAGGCGTTCAGCGCCAAAACAGCCGTCAATATTCTGCGTATAGGACATCGGCACCCTCTCACTTAACCGGGCTTACCCCATTGGGTTGGCCAACCGAAACCAGCAACAAATTTTCCGGATTCAATATCCGCCTGGCTACGCGGTTGACATCTTCACGGGTGACGGCACGCACCAGATCATTGCGCCGGTCAAGATAATCTATTCCCATATCTTCAAGTTGCAACCCCAGCAATTGATCCGCGATTTTTCCATTGCTGTCAAAGCGCAACGGGAACGATCCGGTCAGATAGGTGATTGCGTCGTCCAGTTCTTCCGGCGTTACTCCCTGGTCGCGCATTCGGGCCAGTTCCTGCTGCAGCAGGGCGACGGTCTCGTTCGCGCGGTCATTTTGCGTCGCCGCACCGCCGAAAAACAGACCCGCGTGATCCAGTGGCGCCAAATGACTGTATACGGAGTAAGCCAGACCACGCTTTTCGCGGATCTCAACCATCAGACGGGAATTCAGCCCACCATTACCGAGAATATTGTTCATGACAAAGGCGGGAATAAAGTCCGGATCGTCGCGTAACAGGCCAGGAAGACCGAACATCATCACCGTCTGGGGAATGTCGCGCTTGATCACGATCGTCTTGTTGATGGTGGGGGTTACAGCCGCGACTACTGGCTCAATGGAACTATTTGGGGACCTATTTGGAAGTCCACCAAATGTTGCATCCAGAAGCTGTCCCAGACGCGCCGCATCTATATCGCCCACAACACCAATCAATAACCGGTCACGGGTAAACTGCCGGGCGGAAAACCGGCGCAAATCGTCTGCGCTGATGCTTTCGATATCGCTGGCCTCGCCGTCTACCGGACGGCCATAGGGATGATTGGGAAATGCCGCTGCAAACCACGCCTTGCTGGCAATTGCGTTTGGATCTTCATCCGCCTGTTGCAAGCTGGTCAGTAATTGCGCCTTGATGCGCGTTATTGGTTCTTTGTCGAAGCGAGGCGCGGTTAATGCCAGTTTGGTCAGCGTGAAGGCCTCGTCAGCATTTTCCGTCAGTGTCTGCAGGGTGCCATGAAATGCGTCAAGGTCGGTGCGAAAATTCAGCCGGATCGCCAGTTCCTCCAAACGCTTCTGAAAAGCCTGACTGTCCAGGTCACCCGCACCTTCATCGATCGTTGCAGCGGCAAGTCTGGCCAGCCCCACTTTGCCGGCGGGGTCAAGTTTGGCGCCGCCCCTGAACGCAAAATCCATTGCGATCAGGGGAATAGTGTGCTGTTCAACCAGCCAGGCTTCAATGCCCCCGGGACTGATGACGCGCTGTATATCTACTGCCGCCGCAGGGCGCGCCAGAAACAGCCCAAGGGCCAACACACATAGCGCGATTAATCGTGGCATGCGCGCTCCCATTATTTTTTACCCGGCAACAGAACGCCGGTAACCGAATTCTCGGGACGCAATACCGCCTTCGCCGCCGCGTTGACGCGCTCCGGCGTTACGGCCTGAATGCGGTCTGGCCAGGCGACAATATCTTCGACGCTGCTGCCGGTGAGTAACATCTGGCCAAAAATTTGCGCCATAGTTGTCTGACTGTCCTGGGCGTAGACGGCGGAGGCAATCATTTGCCGCTTGGCGCGATCGACCTCGTCCGCCGTCACCCCGTCCTTCAACAATTGCGCCAGCACCTTTTCAATCTCCTCTTCCAGCTCTGCAACGGACCGGCCTATGCGTGGCATGGCCTGAAGGTAAAACTGTCCGTAATCCAGGGCTGTTCCCTGATAGGAGCTGGCGGCCGACGTCGCGACCGCTTTTTCGATTATCAGCTCGCGATACAGACGGCTGGTAGCGCTGCCGCCCAATATCTGCGATAGCACTTCCAGGGCGTAGGGATCGCCGCTGGTATTCTGCGCAGCGGTCATTTGATGATGGCTTGGGGCGAGATAGCTGCGCTGCCAGCTGGGTTCAGGTACGCGGTCATCAAACATTTCCAGGTGACGCGAAGCGAGTTGCGGCGGCTCCTGCGGGCGAGCGCGCGCCGGAATGCCGCGCGGGGCCAGTACGCCATAATATTTCTCCGCCAGTGGCCGCAGGGTAGCGGCCGTAATATCCCCCGCCACAATCAGGATGGCGTTGTCCGGGCCATAGTGACGGCGGTAATGATCAAGCGCGTCTTCAGTGTTAAGCTGCTCTATCTCATGCCGCCAGCCGATCACGGGCTGTCCATAGGGATGCGACAGAAACTGTGCCGCATCCAGCTGTTCAGAAAAAAGCGCCGCCGGATTATTATCGATACGGCTGTTGCGTTCCTCCAGAATAACATCGCGTTCCGGCAGCACGACCGCATCCGTCAGCCGCAGATTGGCCATCCGGTCGGCTTCCATTGCCATGACCTCGGGCAATTTTTCGAGCGCTACATGCTGGAAATAGGCGGTGTAATCATAGGACGTAAACGCATTGTCGTTGCCGCCAAGCCGGGCGACGGATTTGGAAAATTCGCCGGGCGGTATTTTCCCGGTGCCTTTGAACATCAGATGTTCCAGAAAATGCGCAATGCCGGATTTTCCCGGCATTTCATCGGCGGCGCCCACCTTGTACCAAACCATATGGGTCACCACGGGTGCGCGGTGATCGGGCAATACAATCACCTGCATACCGTTCTTGAGCGCAAAACTTTCTGGCTGTACCCAGGGTCTTGCGGCGGCGCCGGCGCCAGGAAACAGGTGCGCGCCACAAAGGGCAGCCGCAAGTACAACGGCGATGCGTAATGTTCTGATCATCCCGGTTTTCCCGTTACCTATCAGAACAATCCGTCAAACCAGCCTTTTTCCTCTGGCTTGGCGGCCGGTTTTGCGGCCTCTGCGTCGGGGGTAGCCGTCGGCTTGGCGCCTTTTAGGCGTTCGGCTTCCTTGACCGGGTTAATGACTGCTGCGGGCGCCTCGGAAGGTTCCTGCCAGAACAGAATTTTTTCGGCGACCGAGCTGTCTTTTTCGACCAGGCTGGCGGTTTCCGCATTCACCACCTGGCGGATATTCGGGTTGGCTCCGCTGCCACCGGTGGTCTCTAACAGGCTGACTTCTCCGCTGGTATAGCCCTGGGCGTTGTCGCTAAGCTGCCCGTCACGGCCGAACAGGGCGAGCTCTGCGTTGCCGCTGGGCGTAATGACGGCCGGATTCGGCGCGCCGGGCTGGGGCGGGCGCAGGGAATAGTCCGGCGGCAGCACCAGGGGCGGTTTGGTGACTACTGTAAATTCGTCAGGTGTGACCTTTTGCATGCCAAAGGCGCGCTTTGCACCCGAGCAACCGCCAAGGCTGACCGCGGCAATACAGCCGGCCACACAGATCAGCGCCAAATTACCAGTTTTCATGCTCATTTATCCGCCTCGTTGACCTCGTCCCCGACCCAGAAAGCTCGAATCAGGAGCAGTATGACGCCTACGCTAATACCCGCGTCGGCGACGTTAAATACATACCAATGATAGCCCAATACGTGAAAATCAAAAAAGTCCGCTACTGCGCCGTACACCAGCCGGTCATAAATATTGCCCAGCGCGCCTCCGAGAATCCCGCCCAGGGCGATGGCGTTCAATATATCATGATTGCGCCATAACCACACCAGTACAGCGATACTGATGGCCAAAGTGAAACCGATCAGCGCGGCCCGTCCGTATCCACTGTCTGTTTGCAGCATGCCAAAGCTGACGCCACGGTTCCAAACCATGGTAAGATCTAAAAATGGCAGAATTGGGATATTCTGCCGCGCCGGTAAATTAATCAGATACAGCACGGCGTATTTACTGAGCCAGTCAGCAAGGGCGACCCCCAGGGCCACCGTCAGACCCAGCCGGACCGGGCGTTTCATACAGTAATGGCGTCCGCACAGCGCTGACATATGTCTGTGTGCCCGTTCACCGTGCCCACTTCCGGCAGGATCATCCAGCACCGCTGACATTTGCCGCCGTGCGCCTGACCATTGACCACACCCGCGCCATCCACCTCAACCAGTTTGAATGCGCCAGCCGGGACAGGCCCATCTATCAGCGTCGCGCCAGAGGTAATGGCGATTTCGTTTATATCCAGCCCGCGCATGGCGTCGAGCATGGATTTGTCGGCGACAAAGATTTGCGGCGCGGCTTCCAGGCTTGACCCAATACGCTTTTCGCGCCGCTCCAGCTCCAGGGCGCCGGTAACAACATTGCGAAGCGCGCGTACTCTGGCCCATTTTTCCGCAAGCGCCTTGTCGCGCCAATCATCCGGGATTTGCGGGAACTGGCGTAGATGCACACTGTCGGTGTCACTGGGAAACCGGCTTATCCAGGCTTCTTCCATGGTGAAGCACAGGATCGGGGCCAGCCATGCGGTCAGGCATGAAAACGCCTGATCAATCACCGTCAGACAGGCGCGGCGGCGCAAACTGTCTGGCGCGTCGCAATACAGCGAGTCCTTGCGGATATCGAAATACAGCGCCGACAAATCATTGCTGCAAAAATTAAACAGCGCCGTATACAGCCGCGCGAAGTCGTAATCCAGATAGGCCTGACGCACCAGCGCATCCAGCTCATGCAGCCGGTGCAGCACCCAGCGATCCAGTTCCGGCATTTGCGCCACTGGAACGACGGCGGCTACATCAAAGGCGGTCAATGTGCCCAGCATGAAGCGCAGCGTATTGCGCAGCTTGCGATAGGCGTCGGTATTGGTTTTCAGGACTTCCTGCCCAAAACGGATTTCGTTGGCGTAATCCGAACTAGCGGCCCACAGGCGCAAAATTTCCGCGCCGCTTTGTTCACTGATCTTGATCGGCGAAATATCATTGCCCAGTGATTTGGACATTTTGCGGCCATCCTCGGCCATCAAAAAGCCATGCGTCAGCACTGCCTTGTAGGGGGCAACCCCACGTGTGCCGCAGCTTTCCAGCAACGAGGAATGAAACCAGCCGCGATGCTGATCCGTGCCTTCCAGATACAGATCAGCAGGGGACTGCAATTCCGGGCGGTTCTCCAGCACAAAGGCGTGCGTCGAGCCGCTGTCAAACCACACGTCCAGAATATCACGCACCATCTCATATTCATCGGCGTTATATTCCGGGGCCAGGAAAGTTTCAGCGGACTGCGTAAACCACACGTCGCAGCCTTCCTTTTCCACGGCGGCGACAATGCGCGCGTTGACCGCATCATCCTGCAGCAGCGCCCCGGTTTGCTTGTGCACGAAACAGGTCAGCGGCACACCCCAGGCGCGCTGGCGCGACACCACCCAGTCGGGACGCGTTTCGATCATGGAGCGAATGCGTGCACGTCCGGATTCGGGTATCCACTGCACCTTATCAATGGCGGCAAGCGCATTTTTGCGCAGATCGTTGGTGGTCATCGAAATGAACCATTGCGGCGTATTGCGCAGGATCAGCGGCGCTTTGGAGCGCCAGGAATGCGGGTATTGATGGCTGAGTTTTCCATTGGCCAGCAAACGCCCGGCATCACGCAACGCCTGCATCACAGCTGCGTCCGCATCTCCCTGCTTGCCGTCGGGTTTCAGCACCCGTTTGCCCGCAAACAGCGGCACGTTGGGCAGATAGACCCCGGCGGCGTCCAGCATGAACGGCGCATCAAGACCGTGTTTCGTGCCCAGTTCAAAATCGTCCGTACCGTGACTGGGCGCAATATGCACAAAGCCGGTGCCCGTATCATCGGTAACGAAATCGGCGGGGTATAGCCGGACATCAACTTCGAAGCCCTGTCCACGCAGCGGGTGCGCGCAGATGATCTGCGCCAATGCGTCAGCGGGCACATCGCCCAGGCGTTCCCAGGTTTCGATTTTCGCGTCGATCCTGACCTGTTCGGCCAGCGCGTCGGCCAGCACCAGATTCTCGCCACCTGCGATCTGATACAGGCCATAAGAAATACGCGACGAAAACGCGATGGCGCGGTTGGCGGGGATGGTCCATGGCGTCGTCGTCCAGATCACAACGCTGGCGCCGCGCAATGCCGCAACCTCCGATGTGACTACAGGAAATTTCACCCAGATCGTATTCGACACATGATCGTGATATTCGACTTCGGCTTCAGCCAGCGCGGTTTTTTCCACCACCGACCACAGCACGGGTTTTGATCCGCGATACAAACCACCATTCATCACGAATTTAATGAATTCGCGCACGATCTGAGCCTCGGCGTCATAGGCCATGGTGCTATAGGGATGCTCCCAGTCGCCGAGCACCCCCAGGCGCTTGAATTCCTCGCGCTGCACATTGATCCAGTTGGCGGCGAACTCGCGGCATTCCTTACGGAATTCCACCAGCGGCACTTCGTCCTTGTTCTTGCCGGCCTTGCGGTACTTTTCTTCAATCATCCATTCGATCGGCAGGCCATGACAATCCCAACCCGGCACGTAAAATGCGTCAAAGCCCATCATCTGGCGCGAGCGGTTAATGATGTCCTTGAGAATTTTATTCAGTGCATGCCCCATATGCAGATGGCCGTTCGCATAGGGGGGACCGTCATGCAGAATGAATTTCTCACGGGTTTTGGCATCCGCACGCAAGCGCCCGTGCAGATCAACGGTCGTCCAACGGGCAAGCCATTCCGGTTCACGCTGGGGCAGACCCGCGCGCATGGGAAAATCGGTTTGCGGCAGAAAGATCGTATCTTTATAGCCCGGGCGGTTTTGATCTTTGGTGTCGGACATCTTGTATTGTTTTATTCCTGAAGAGCGGTCTTGCGAACGCTGATTTCGACCCGGAGTTAGCCGGATTGCTCAATTTTTCACATGCCGGAGCCGACAATTCGTGCCGATAAAGCATGGATATCGCCCTGAAAGCAACAGCCCGGTACATAGAAGGCTACTTGCCGCCGGCTGCTTCGATTATCTGCGCAATCCTGCTTCGGCGCGCGTCCCGGGCATGCCACAGGGCGGTATGCCCGGCATAATCTGTCGCGTTCAGGTCGACGCCGGAGCCAAGCAACGATTGTACGGCATCCACCGCCCCCACCCGGGCGGCCTTTATCAGGGCCGTTTCGCCCTGCCGGTCCTGATGGTTGGGGTCGGCTTTGTGCTCCAGCAGCATATGGACCATGCTGCCCTCGCCGGCCTGGGCTGCGGCAATCAGCGCAGTCTTTCCCGAGGATTTTTCGAACAAGTCGGGATTGGCGCCCTTTTCCAGCAGGAATCGCAATACCGCAATATTTCCGGACTGGGCCGCTAAAAGGACCGCTGGCGCACCACGCGCGGTACGGCTGTTAACGCTGTCGCCCCGCAGAAAAGCGCCACGCGCCTCGGCCAAACCGCCAGATTGCGCGGCATCAGTGATTTTCATCCCCTGCCAGCCCGGGGAAGATCCATCCTCGGAGCGGGGAATCGCATCGCCATAGCTGCGCTTCGCAGTGCCTTCGTCCCGGTGCCTCGAAACCTGCGCAATGCTTTCACGGTATCCAACAGCTATCAGCAGGGCCGTCAGCAGCATAACCCTGACTATGGCCATCTTTTTCATATTATCGGCCTCTTCTTGCATATTTTTACTGCATCAGTATATATGCGGCGCATGTCTGCATCCACTATTCGCATATCAGTTTTTGTCATAATTGGCCTCGCGTTGCTAGCGGCTGCGGGCCTTTGGTGGCGGCAGGGCGCTCCGGCCGTTTTCGAAACCGCCAACACACCGGTGCGCCAGAGCGGTGCGGCGGCCATCGGCGGTCCGTTTTCACTTACCGATCATCGTGGCAATAAGGTTACCGAGGCCGCTCTGACAGACCATTTAACCCTGGTTTATTTCGGCTACGCGTCCTGTCCTGATGTGTGCCCCACCGAATTACAGGATATTGGCGCAGCACTGGATTTGCTTGCGGCCGGCAATCCCGCGAAAATCGAGGATGCGCAGGCTTTGTTCATAACCGTTGATCCGGCCCGCGATACGGTCACGGCCCTTGCCGATTATATGACGAACTTTCACCCAAAAATTTCCGGTCTGACCGGCAGCGCGGAAGAGGTTGCGGCCGCAGCCAAAGCCTACCGGGTTTATTTCAGCAAATTTGATGAGGCGGAAGAGTCAGATTCCTACCTGATGGATCATTCCAATATCATTTATCTGATGGGACGCGATGGGGAGTTTGTTGCGCATTTCGGATATGGCGCGTCGGCCGAACAGATCGCCGCCAAGCTGCGCGAGTTTCAGAGATAAGCCTGTTTACGCCAGAATATCGAGAAGCTTGCCGTTTAATTCGTCTTCTGTTTGCAGCAGCTTAACCGCAGCCTTGAAGTCATATTTACTTGCAATGATGTCGACAAGCTCGCTGGCCACATTGACCTCCGACTGTTGCACATTTTCGGTCTGGCGCGCATCGGGACGGGGTTTGTCGGTTTTGGTCACACGCACGACCGGGCCAACCACGGTGGATATCTGCTCCGCCTGCAGCGGCGCATAGCCGCGGCTGTTGGCATTGGCGATATTCTCGGCGCTGGCTGCAAAGCGAACCCCCGCAGCGCGGATGCCGGAAACAGCGATGTTGGAAATATTGGTCATAGAGGAGAAATGGGTATCCGCATCCGATGAGACAAGTTCATCCGTCACATGTTGGTGGATATGGCTATAGCCCGGCGATACACGGAAACCAGGTAAAAGCTCAAAAACATGGTTAAGAAAAGCTCCTGTAACTCACTTGCCCGGATGTCGAAGGGAAAAGGCGGGGCCTCGCCCATAGAAAAAAACAGATATTCAGGCAGGCGGACAACGCCAACCAGAAATCCTGCCATCATGCAGGCGCGCGGCGGCAACACCCAGTAACGCCAATTTTCCGGCCCGCCGGTTCGCACCATCCCGGCCGCAATCAGCAGCGGGGTAAAAAACCCGCCTGTCACCGCCCACACCCACAGGGCGATTCGCGGTTTCTGATCCAGCCAACTGCTCATATTGTGCAGGTTGGTTTCATTCTGATCGTTCAATGAACCAATGGTTTCGGGGGTTTCCCAGTTGAAAAAATGCTGTCCCCAGCTAATTTCTTCGCCTGCGAAATAAAATGCGCCCAGCCCATGCAGCACAAACCAGATGATGATCCAGGATTGCGGAAAAACGCGGCGATAGTGTATTAACATGATCCCGCAAAAAATTGCAGGCAACAGCAGCAACGGGGTTAAGTTTTCGATAATTCCACGCTCGCCCTCCACCCATTGCAGATAGAAATCCAGATCAACATAGCGCGTGAGATAAAATACCGGCAGTACAGCAGGCGCGGCAATCAGCCATAGCCAGCGCGGCAGAAAATTCCGTTCCGTATCTGATTGCATATCCCCCCCTTATGAACTGCTCTCGCCGGCCGCCAGCCAGAGATAACCATTCATTTATCCCTTTCACATTAAACTTGATAGCGCCGTAACCGTTTCAACCTTCAACTGCGCGTCACGCGAACTGGAATCACTGATATGGACGCAAACACCGGCATAAAGCAATGGATTGCAATATGCATGACGGTCTGCTGGATAGTTGTGATCCAGCCGTCAATATCGCATGCGGAGCCAGCGCAGCATGGAGAGGGAGGCAAGGTGGAAGGGCGCCCCGCAGCACCGGCGTTTATGACGATGCCGCCACTGCATATTCCTGTTGTAAAAAACAATAGAATAGCCGGGCACCTGATGGTGGATATGGTGCTTGACGTCGCCACCGACGAAGCAGTTCTCGACGTGGCTGAAAACCGCATACTCTTGTCAACGGGCTATACAGCTGCACTTGGCAAATGGGCCAGAACCTTCCAGGATGCGCGGGCGCCCGCGAATGTGATCGCCATAAAAGGGCAGTTGCAGAATGTGACTAATGAAGTCCTAGGCCGCACAGACGCTATTGTGCTTCTGCAAAGCGCAATGTTGCGCAGGTAATACAAACTACAGGGCCCGAAAGCCGACAGAAAAACGCGCGCCAAGAATTTTTCCCTCGGCGTCGCGCCGGTTTTCCGCACTTAGACTGCCGCCATAGGCCTCGGTGATTTGCCGCGAAATACTAAGCCCCAGACCTGAATGACGGCCAAATGCTTCACCATGCGGGCGCTCTGTATAAAACCGCTCAAATACGGTTTCCAGATTCTCCGGCGGAATGCCCGGCCCCTCGTCGTCGATAGTGACAATCACGTCCCTTCCGCTGCGTACCAGTTTTACTGTAATCGCACTGCCCTGGGGGCTGAATGACGCGGCATTTTCAAGCAGGTTGCGCATCACCTGACCGATACGGCCTTCTCCACCCAGTACGACAAAGCGGTCACCAGACGCTATTTCGAGACGTATTTGCGGCATGTCGTCACGGGTTTCCGAAAAGATCTCGATCAGCGCGCCAAGCAGGCTCGCCAATTCCACGGGCTCTACGGGCGCGCGCGAAAGCTGTGCGTCCAGGCGCGAGGCCTGGGAAATATCCGTGATAAGACGGTCAAGCCTTCGTACATCGTCCTGCAGAATGCCCAACAATTTGTCGCGCGTTTCCTGATCCCTTGCGCGCGGCATGCTTTCCACAGCGCTGCTGATCGAACTAAGCGGGTTTTTTATTTCATGCGCGACATCCGCGGCGAAATGTTCATTGGCGTCTATACGGTCATATAGCGCTGCCGTCATATCAATAAGCGCTGCCGACAGGTCGCCAATTTCGTCATTGCGCCTGCTAAAGTCGGGAATGGTGGAACGTCCTCCCTTGCGGTTGCGCACATTCTCGGCGGCGTCGGCAAGTCGGCGGATTGGCCGCACAATTGTGCCCGCCATCACCACCGCCATCACCACTGCGATCACCAGCGCCACCAGGAACACTTCCAGAATGGAGCGCCGTTCCGCGCGCACAATTTCGTTAATGTCACCGGCTTCGGTTGTCAGCATCAGACTGCCAAGCACCCTTTTGAAGCGCTGTACTGGAACAGCAACGCTCAGGATCGGCTCGCGCATGCTGTTTTCGCGCACTGTATTGGCGGGCTGCCCCTGCAAAGCCAGAATTACTTCGACAAATTCGGTGCCGCGTAAATCTTCCGATTCCCGATATAGTGGGCGCTGCCCGGCGGTAAGACGATTGCTCAGGCTCGTATAAAATTTCTCGATGCGGTCGGCAATGCGTTGGCTCAGGCGCGGCGCCTCAAGCGCATAACTGCGTACCGGCTCGGGCAATATTCTCTCACGGCTGTCAACGATCAGCATGCCGTCCTTCCGAAAAATACGGGCGCGTGTCTGGGTCGGCAAAACCAGGCGATTGAGAATCTGCGCCGCTAACGCAGGATTTATGCGGTCAACATCAAGACTACGCGCAGATGTAAATGCAATGGCGCTGGCGATAATTTCCGCCTGTGTGGTCAAAGATTCGATACGGGTTTCGATCAGGCCGGTGCGAAACTGATTGAGATAGAGCGCGCCCCCAGCAAAAAGCCCCAGACCAACGACATTGACGATAAGAATCTGCCGGGTCAGCGACGAAAATGGCCGTCGTTTTCGCCGTCTGACCGCAGGCGCAGGCGCAGGCGTACGCCGGCGCAGACCACGCTTCAGACGCACATATGGCTTTCTAATAATGGAAGTAATTTTCAGCTGCGGCTTCCCGCTTCATTATACCGATAGCCAACCCCATACAGAGTTTCAATGGCCGAGAAGGAGTCATCCACTACCTTGAATTTTTTGCGCAGCCGCTTGATATGGCTGTCGATGGTGCGGTCATCCACATAGACTTGATCGTCATAGGCCACATCCATCAACTGATCGCGGCTTTTGACATGGCCGGGGCGCTGCGCCAGCGCCTGTAAAAGCAGAAACTCCGTTACGGTAAGCGTTACGTCCTCCCCGTCCCAGGTGCAGGCATGGCGCTGTGGATCAAGCACCAGCTTGCCGCGAACCATGGGTTTGACGTCTTCCGCCCCGGCTTCACCGTACCCGGCGCCGGCGTCGGTACGCCTTAATACGGCGCGGATACGTTCAATCAGCAGCCGCTGTGAAAATGGTTTGCGGATATAGTCGTCGGCGCCCATTTTCAGGCCCAGGACCTCGTCCACTTCATCATCCTTGGACGTCAGAAAGATAACCGGAAAGCTGCCTTTTATGCGCAACCGGCGCAGCAGTTCCATACCGTCCATGCGGGGCATCTTGATATCCAGAACGGCCATATCGGGCGGATTGGCGTCCAGCGCTGACAGGGCCGTCGCGCCATCGGTATAGGTGCGGACATGAAAACCTTCGGCTTCCAGGGCAATGGTCACCGACGTAAGAATGTTCTGATCATCGTCTACTAGCGCTATCATAGGCATGAATAGATTCCCGTCTGTTGAAACCTGGAGCGGCAATCAGGCAAAGGTTTGCCGCAACTAAGCCGGAATTGTGGCGAAATATAGCTGATTTCACGCATTTCGTTTATATCTAATCCATGCCCGTAGAAACACCATCAGATAATAGCCAACGCGCCGCCAACGCCCGTGCGCTGGTGCGTGGCGCACGCACGGCGGCGCTCAGCACACTTCTGGCCAACGATGGTGCGCCTTATGGCAGCATGGTACTGAGCGCCACATGTCCGGATGCGTCCCCCGTTTTGCTGCTATCGAAGCTGGCGGTGCACACACAAAACCTGCTTCACGACCCCCGCGCCACACTCTTGTATGATGCGGCAAGTTCTCTGAATGACCCATTGACGGGTGCCCGGCTTAGCCTTGTCGGATGCATCCGGCCAATACCGGCCGAGGCCACGACCGCGTGCCGGACACGATTCCTGGCCAGACACCCCTCTGCCGCCGCATATGTCGATTTTGCGGATTTCAGTTTTTACCGTCTGGCGCCGGATCGCGCCCATTTAGTGGCGGGATTTGGCCAAATTAACTGGATCGAAGGGGCCGATATGCTGTTATCGCAGGAGCAATGGGCGGCGCTGGCGGAGGCCGAATCGGACATTCTTGCCCATATGAACTGCGATCATGCAGACAGCGTTGCCCTGTATGCGCACAAGCTGCTCGGGCAAGCCGCCGGACCCTGGCAGATGGTTGGATGTGACCCGGAAGGCTGCGACCTGGAATTGGCCGGCACGCTGGTGCGCCTGCCATTTACCGCGATGATCTGTACGCCAGGGCAGGTGCGCCAGGAACTGGTCCGGTTCAGCCAATTAGCGCGGACAGATAACCCTTTATAATTAAAAGCTTACGGTAAATATTAACAGCTTGTTAAAATATCCTGAATTAGTGTGACTGTGATTACTGCGAAATCAGAAAAATTTTGTCATACTTGCATATGAAACGGGTTATCTCACTTGCGGCAGGCCCGGCAGACTATTATTTTGCCCGATACTTTGTTTTAATCGGGCAATGAAACATTATATGACTGTGCATAACAATCATTCCAGATGAGCTGGTTAAACACTGGTTAGATTTTGTAGTTTTGATTAATATACGATTAGCTGCGGCGCTTAGAACGACTGTGGCCTCGGGGAGAAAAGAGTGAAACATTCAGGACGCTTTGTCAGCAGATCTGGTCTCGAAAAACAGGGCATCTCCAAGGCGCGAATGGTGCACTGGAACGATTGCGCGGCTACATTGTATCAAATGGCTGTGGAACGTGAGGAAGGCCTCGTTGCTGAATGTGGCCCCCTCGTTGTACGTACCGGCGCCCATACCGGCCGCTCGGCGCAGGACAAGTTCACGGTGCGCGACGCCACGACCGAAAAACATGTCTGGTGGGACAATAACAAACAAATGACGCCGGAGCATTTTGCGGCGCTTCACAAAGATATGCTGGCCTATACCAAAGACAAGGAATTGTGGGTACAGGATCTGTATGGCGGCGCAGATCCCAAAACGCGGCTGAATGTTCGCATCATTACTCAGCATGCCTGGCACTCGCTGTTCATCCGGCATTTGCTGGTGGAGCCTGAACTGCAGGAACTGGCGACTTATGTTCCCGAATTCACGATATTGCATTTACCGGATTTCGAGGCCACGCCAGCGCGCCATGGCGGGCGCTGCGAAACCATGATCGCCGTCAACTTCGCCGAACGCACCGTGCTGATTGCAGGCACCAGCTATGCCGGTGAAATCAAGAAGTCGGTCTTCACCATTCTCAATTATCTGCTGCCGGAGCGCGGCATCATGCCCATGCATTGTTCAGCGAATGTTGGCCCGAACGGCGATTCCGCTATTTTCTTCGGACTGTCCGGCACCGGCAAGACAACACTGTCGGCCGATGCCAGCCGCACCCTGATCGGTGATGATGAGCATGGCTGGGCCGACGGAACAGTGTTTAATTTTGAAGGCGGCTGCTACGCCAAGATGATCCGTCTGTCGCCGGACGCCGAACCTGAAATTTATGCCACTACGCGCATGTTCGGAACGGTACTGGAAAATGTGGTGATCGATCCGGTGACCCGCAAGCTTGATCTGGACGATGACAGTTATGCGGAAAATTCGCGCGGCGCATATCCAACAACTTACATCCCCAATGCCAGCCGCACGGGCGTCGCCCATGGTAGCCCCAAAAACATCATCATGCTGACTGCGGATGCGTTTGGCGTCCTGCCCCCGATCGCAAAACTTACCCCAAGCCAGGCCATGTATCATTTCCTGTCCGGTTACACGGCACGGGTTGCGGGTACCGAGAAGGGCGTGACGGAACCATCGGCCACTTTCTCCACCTGTTTTGGCGGCCCGTTCATGCCGCGCCATCCCAGCGAATATGGCAATCTGCTGCGCGATAAAATTGCCGCCCAGCATGTGGATTGCTGGCTGGTGAATACCGGCTGGACCGGCGGCGCCTATGGGGTCGGCAAGCGCATGCCGATCAGGGAAACCCGCGCCTTGCTGGCAGCGGCGCTGGATGGCTCGCTGGCTAAGGCGGGCATGCGGCTGGACCCGAATTTTGGTTTTCAGGTGCCGATAGCTGTTCCGGGCGTGGATAATTCAATACTGGATCCCCGCAGTACGTGGACGGACAAGGCGGCCTATGACGCCCAGGCAAAAAACCTTGTTGCCATGTTCGTCAAGAATTTCGAGAAATTTGCCAACCATGTAGGTGAGGACGTTCGCGCCGCAGCACCCAGCGCCGCGTGAAGCGGCGTACTGAGACAAGCGCCGCCATATGAAACGGCGCCTGATCATATGGCTGGCAGTGGTTGTAGTGCTCGGTACAGGTGTTGTTGTTGCAGTCGGGCTCGTGCACAAGGATTACGATCTCAACACCCGTGTCACTATCGCCGCTACGCCGGACAAAGTTTGGCAAGTGCTGAATGATTTTCCCAACTATGCGCAATGGAACCCGCATCTGCGCGCCGTTGACGGGCAGCCGCAACCGCATAGTCCAACGCGCCTGAAAGAAATTTTTCCCGATGGACGTGAAGTGGTGCGCCAAATTGGCATGAAAAGCATGGCCAAAAATTATGAATTCATTTGGGAAGGAGATTTATCTCCCGCACCGCACATGTTGACGGCCAAGCGAAAATTGATCATGACCTCTTCAGAGGACGGGGGTACTAGTTTACGTCACGAAATAGAATTTCGCGGATGGTTGTCCGGGCCGTTATCACAAGAGGTATTTTCGCGTTATGCTGAGTCTATGGCTGCGATGAACGCGGCTTTGGTCCAGCGTGTGGAACAGCCAGAATAGGTTGCCAGGGTGGACCGTTATCCATTTGGTTTGCGGATAGTTAGCTTACGCAGTGCTCGGAACATATAATTCCGGGCATTCCGCCTCAATACCCGCTATTCAATCTCTTCTGTAGGATAAACACCCCACAGATTCTCGCGGTGCATCCATCCCCTGGCCTTTTCGAAATCAATGGCGCACCACTCGCCGCGGCATTTGCTGATTTCGCCTATAGCGCCCCCCTCGGCCATCAATACGGGCTTGCCCTCGCCCGCTTGTGCATAGGCCGGCGTCATTTCACCGGTATTGCCATTCGAAATTACCAGCCCCATACGCTTGCCGCTTAGCATGGATTTATGCACCCAGCCCACTTCGCCGGAGCGTTCGCGGATTTTGCGCCAATGTTCGAATTCACCGATAACTTCCACCGGAAGATGCCGGCGCAGCAGAATCCAGGCGATGGGATATTGCCTGCCGGGTCCCATGCGCAGATTGACGCGGGACGAGGAAAGGCTGACAAAACGTGGCAATGGCAAACCGGACGCCCCCACACCGGGCTGTGACGCTGCCGGCTCCGCCGTCGCCGTGGCCGGATTTCCCACAATCAGCGCAGTGAATAAAACCGCAAAAAGGATAAGACCCAGTCTGAAACGCCGCAAAATCATAAAAAACCGCAGATGTTGTATATAAGTGTGATTCATATTGTTTGTTTATTGCGCGCAAGATACCGGACGGTCAATGCGGTAGTTTGTTTCATCGCGCGAGTTCTGCTAGATAAGTGCGGTATAATCATGACCGCAACGGGCGGTTAAACGCAGGTATCAGGCAAATGGTAACAAAACCCCTCGTCATTGTGACACGCAAACTGCCCGATGCGATCGAAACGCGTATGCGTGAACTGTTCGACGCACGGTTGAATGTTGATGACAAGCCCATGTCACCAGCGGAACTGGCCGAGGCGTTAAAGGTCGCTGACGTGCTGGTGCCAACCCTGACGGATCGTCTGGATAGCCGTCTTCTTGCCCAGGCAGGGGAGAAGCTGAAGCTGATCGCCAATTTTGGCACCGGGGTTGATCATATCGATGTGGAATCGGCGCGTTCGCGCGGCGTCATCGTCACCAACACCCCGGGTGTATTGACCGAGGATACGGCCGATATGACCATGGCGCTGATTCTTTCCGTACCGCGCCGTATCACCGAAGGGCTTGATTCGCTGCGCGCCGGAGAATGGGGCGGATGGTCACCCACCGGACTGCTGGGGCGGCGCATTTATGGCAAGCGGCTGGGCATTATCGGCATGGGCCGGATTGGCCAGGCCGTAGCGCGGCGCGCCCGCGCCTTTGGCCTGCAAATCCATTACCACAACCGCCACAAAGTCAGCGCGCCGGTAGAGGAGACGCTGGAGGCGACCTATTGGGAAAGCCTCGATCAGATGCTGGCGCGCATGGATATCATTTCCGTCAATTGTCCGCACACTCCGGCAACCTTTCATCTGCTGTCGGCGCGGCGCCTGCAACTGCTGCAACCGCACGCCTATGTCGTCAACACGGCGCGCGGTGAAATCATCGATGAAAACGCGCTGACCCGGATGCTGATCAACGGCAAGATCGCGGGCGCGGGACTTGACGTGTTCGAACATGAACCCGCGGTGAACCCCAAACTGCTCAATCTGAAAAATGTGCTGCTGTTGCCGCACATGGGATCAGCCACCATAGAAGGCCGCGTCGATATGGGCGAAAAGGTCATCATCAACATCAAGACCTTCGTCGATGGCCACACGCCGCCGGACCGGGTGATCCCTAGCATGCTGTAGTTTTACGGGAACGGCCTCGCGCTATATCTTGCGCGGGGCCTGTTTTTTGCGACTATAGTCAACCAATGTATTGACTATCAATTATTCAGTTGATAATATCTGCGCATGACCCCAAATCAGGCCATACTGCCAATAACCGGCAACGAGGAAGCCCATGCGGAGGAAATGCTGAGCCGCGCTTTCTTTGCCCTGTCGGACCCGGTGCGCCGCGCGATTCTGGAAAGGCTGCGGAAGAAACCGCTGCTGGTGTCGGAACTGGCTGCTCCCTTCGATATTTCCCTGCAGGCGGTGTCAAAACATATTCAGGTTCTGGTGCGCGCGGGGCTGGTGCAGCAATCACGTACCGGGCGCATCAATACCTGCAGCCTGGATATTGGACCAATGTTTTCCGCGGCCGTATGGATCAACCGTTACAGTCACTACTGGCAGGCGCAGTTCGATACCCTGGTGATCGCGCTGGGAGATATTGAAAATCGCCGCGCACCGAAAAAGAAACCTGCCGGGAAAACAAAAAGCCGGAAGCCGAAGCTCAAGCGTTGAATACCAATCACCAGCTTTAAGGGAGACAAGCCATGGTCAATCATAAAGTAGTTTCAAGGAGCGAATGGATCGATGCACGCAGGCAGTTTCTGAAACAGGAAAAGGAATTCACCAGGCTGCGCGATCGGCTAAGCGCCGCGCGGCGCGAACTGCCCTGGGTGCAGGTTGACAAAGAGTATGTGTTTGACGGGCCCAGCGGCAAGCAAACCCTGACGGACCTTTTTGACGGGCGTGGCCAGCTTATCGTGTATCACTTTATGTACGATCCAGACTGGGATGCAGGATGCAAAAGCTGTTCATTCTGGGCCGATAATTTCAATGGCATCGGCGTACACCTGAACCAGCGGGACGTGACTTTCATTGCCGTGTCACTCGCGCCACTAGAGAAACTGCGGGCGTTTTCCAGGCGAATGGGCTGGAGTTTTCCGTGGTTTTCCTCCTTCGGAACGGATTTCAATTATGATTGCGAGGTTTCGTTCACGCCACAAGACCTCGCGGAAGGTTCAGGTACGTATAACTACTCTGCGCGAACTGGCGCGATGACGGAACTTCCCGGGCTTAGCGTGTTCTACAAAGATGAAGCCGGAACGATCTTTCACACCTATTCCTGTTATGCGCGTGGGCTGGATATGCTGAACGGCGCGTACCATCATCTGGATCTCGTCCCAAAGGGGCGCGATGAGGCGGGGTTTTCCTACCCCATGGAGTGGATGCGGCCGCACGATATGTATGGCAAGTGAGAACCGCAGCGGGAGGATACAGCCATGAAATACATGGACGCCAAGGGCAAACTGAACGCATACCGCCAGCAGATTTCGGAAATTCGAGGCACCATGCGCAAGGTGCAGACCGAGATAGAACCGCAGGAGGTAAGTGATTATATTTTCAAAACACGTGACGGCGAGGTCGCGCTTTCAAGCCTGTTTGGAGAAAAGGACGACCTTTTTGTCATTCACAATATGGGTGCGTCCTGCGCCTACTGCACCTTGTGGGCAGATGGCTATAATGGCGCATATGATCATCTGGCGAGCCGCGCCGCGTTCGTGATTTCCAGTCCTGATACGCCGGAGACGCAGAAAGAGTTTGCGCAAAAACGCGGCTGGCGCTTTCCTATGGTCAGCCATCAGGGATCATCATTCGCCGCTGATATGGGCTATCGCTCTGAATCCGGGGCGTTTACCCCCGGCGTCTCGGTGTTTCAACGCAAGCGTCGAAAAATCTACCGGGTCGCCGATACGCTTTTCAATGACTATGACGAATTCTGCCCGGTCTGGCATCTACTTGACCTGTTACCCGAGGGCGCCAATGGCTGGCAGCCCAAATTCACCTACTGATAGGAGAATGACATGACCATAGAAATTTTTGCCTTCTCGCTAAGCCCGCGTGCTTTCAAAACGCTGGTGACAGCCAGTCATCTGGGCGTGGATTACACGCTGCGTGAGCTTAACCCGCGCGCCGGTGATTTTCAAAAGCCGGACTACGCGGCGATTAATCCGAACATGCGGATGCCAACGCTGAAGGATGGCGATTATATCGTTTGGGAAGCTAACGCGATTCTGCAGTATCTGGCCCTGCAAAAGCCCGATAGCGGCCTGTTGCCAAAAGCCGAACGCGCACGCCTGGATGTGACGCGCTGGCAGTTCTGGGATCTTGCCCACTGGGATCCAGTCTGTGGCGTTTATACGTTTGAGAACGTGGCGAAGCCGCTGGTGATGGGCATCAACGATCCCGACACGGCGGCGCTTGCGGAGGCGGAAGAAAAATTCAACCGCTCGGCAAAAGTTCTGGACGACCAGTTAAAGGGAAAGAAATTTGTAACCGGTGACAGCCTGACGGTTGCGGATTTTTCTCTCGGCTGTGCGCTCGTGCATGCTGAAATGGCAAAAATTCCACTGGGGTCTTACCTGGAAATCAAACGCTGGCTGGCAAGCCTGCAAGCACTGCCCGCCTGGCAAAAAACTTTAGCGGCGCAGCAGCCGGTTGTGGCGGCGTTGCAGAAATAGATAGTGGCCTCAGCCCGTAATATATTCCGCTGGATCCAGTGACGTGATCACCGCCTGCGGCCCGCACAGGCGGCATTCCGGATCCCGCCGGACTTTGATCTTGCGGAAGGTGGTGTCCAGTGCGTCATAGATAAGCAATTGCCCCGCCATGCTTTCGCCAATGCCGAGCAGTTCTTTAACCACTTCGATGCCCTGCAGCGTTCCCATCACGCCGGCGACCAATCCCAGTGTACCGGTTTCAGCGCAGTTGGGCATGCTGTCGGCAGGCGGCATCGCGGGGAAAATGCAGCGGTAGCAGGGCTTTTCCCCGTCATAGGCCCGGTAGGTGGAAAGCTGACCTTCAAAGCGGCCCAGAGCGGCGGCGACCAGCGGCTTTTGCATCATATAGCATGCGTCGTTAAGCAGGAATTTAGTAGCGAAATTATCGCAACCGTCAGCCACCAGATCATAGCCATTAATCAGATCACGGACATTTTCCAGATTCAGACGCACGGGGTGACGCACCACTTTTACATCCGGGTTGATGTCGGCGATGCTTTCAGCGGCGCTGTCAGTCTTAAGCTTGCCAATGTCACGGGTTTTATGGGCGATCTGGCGTTGCAGATTGGACAATGACACTACATCATCATCGGCAATGCCTATCGTGCCAAC
>JAUSQH010000578.1 GCA_030652895.1 Alphaproteobacteria bacterium | reverse complement strand
GAGCAATGGAAGCAGACCGACCAGGGTGGTGTGCCCAACCACGCGTTGTGGAAGCGTTTCGACGAGGCCTGCAACGAGGCGCACAAGGTGGTCGAGGCCTGGATCGAGAAGGTCAAGGCCGATTCTGCGCAGCACCGCGCGCAACGCCTGGCCCTGATCGAGGAAGTCAGGGCCTGGGCGGCCGAGAATCCGACCGCGCGCGACGATGACTGGCGCGGTTTTGCGCGCATCCTGCACCAGTTCCGCGACCGCTGGCGCGATGCCGGCCATGTCGGCGAAAAGGTGTTTGCCGAATTGCAGCCGTCCTGGGTCGCCGCGATCGGCCAGGCCGAGGCGCCGCTCGACGCGTTGCAGCAGGCCAGCGTGGCGCGACGCCAGGCCATGGTCGAGGAGGCGAAGCAACTGGGCGAGGCGCCGTTGCTGCGGGTCGATGCGGTCAAGGCCTTGCAGCAGCGTTGGCAGGCCGAGGCGCAGGCGGTGCCGATGGATCGCCGGCAGGAGCAGAAATTGTGGGACACCTTCCGCAAGCCGATCGACGAGGCATTCGAGCGCAAGTCGGCGCAGCGCCAGCAGCAGGAGGCGGCCCTCGGAGACCACGACCGCCAGGTGCTCGAGGCCTCCAAGGCCCTCGATGCGGCCAACCAGTCTGGTGACGCGCAGCGGATCCGCGCCGCCGTGGCGGGCCTGGAGGCGGCCTTGCGTGGCCAGGCGCGCGCACGTGATGCGGTGCAGGCTGCCGGGCCGGCTGCCGATACGGCGCCAGCCACGCACCAACATGCTGCAGTCAGCGGCACCGACACAGTGGCGGCCGATCCCGCCGCAGCGCAGGACGGTGCGCCGGCGGATCGCCAAGCCGCTGCAGCGCAGGAAGGCGCGCAAGACGCCGACACGGCGCCGGCCGGTTCCGGTGCACCCGCGCAAGCGCCCAAGCCGGCGCCGCGTCCGGTGGTGGCCGTGCGCGGTGATGACCGACCCGGCTTGCGGTCCCCGCACGGTGCGCCTGCGTCGGCCGGTCGCGCTGGTGCTTTCGGTGATCGCCGCGACGCGCGCCGGGGCCCGGCAGTTGCCCGCAGTGACGGCCCGGGTGCATCGCGTGG
>JAUSQH010000569.1 GCA_030652895.1 Alphaproteobacteria bacterium | reverse complement strand
AATTCCGGTCCCCAACGATTCCAAGGGTAGTCGTTTGTCATCCATATGAACAAGTAGCTGACTTCGATCGTGTGTGACCTCGATCTTGGCATCGGGCTGTCGCGTTACTTTCTGAACAAATGAATTTACGAGTGCAAACCTCTCCGAGAGTTTTTCGTTTGCGACTGTTGGGTTTTGAGCTTGCTGGAGCTCATCTATCACGCCCAGGCCGCTGTGAACTGGCCGTCCAGTATTTGTTCGATATGTGCCATCACTATTTGTGTATGAATTTTCGCCCATTCTGACTGAGCGTACGGCCGGCACTAAATCAACGGCAGCCGACATCGTTGAAAATGGGTCGATTTGGTCAAACACCATCCTCGCAAGTTGGTTGGTATCGGCATTTGTATGAGCGCTCGGGTTCAATGACCGCCAAGCGATGCTCCAATTGAGATTTTGCCTGTTATTTTGGCTTTTGTGCTTTTCGGCCTGAGTCCACGCAAGTTCAAGTGAACTCCTGCTCAACTCGTGTGCCGATTTCGTATGAGAGAATGAATTTCCAGACCACTCGCGCCAGTACCAGAAGCCAGTCGCGCCTCCTAGTAGATGTTCACGAACGCGGCGATGCATTCCTTCGTCTGCGATACATGTCTCGTCGAACCAAAGACCAATCTGAAGCGGCACATCTTTGCTGCCTCGTGGGTGGTCAAGTGAATGATTGAAGACATATGAAGGTTTGCTCCTTCCGGTGGCTGTTGGCAGTACTTCGTGCAGAAGACGCAGTATGTTGGATTTCCCGCAGTTGTTCTTTCCAATCAGCAAATTGATCTTTGAGAGGTTCGGAAGCATCTGAGCTTGCTCTCCGAAGCTTCGGTATCCCTTGACTGCAATTCCTTTCAGCATACTGGTCTCTTATAAATTCGGGGTGCTGTTCTTATTTGTATTTACCATAGTCTCACACCGCCTAGCAGCGATCACCCCTTGATCCTTGCCTGCCGCGCCAAACTCCCCCAATGCGCCGCCATCGGCGCCGAGGGCCGGAAGGCCGGGTTTTCGGGCACCGCCCGCACTTTCTCGAGCCAGCGCCCCTCGGCCCGGTCGGCCTCGCGCCAGATCGCCGCCGATAGCGCCCCGGCCTCCGCCGCGCTCCCGCCCCGCCGGATGAGCGCCTCGACCCGGGCCGCGAACGACGCCTCCAGCCGGTCGCGTTCGCCGGCGAAAGCCGCCAGCCTTTCGGGATAATTCCTGAGTACCGCCCGGTGCAGGCGCTCGTGGCGCCACCAGCGCGTCCGCGCATCGAACACATCGCCCGGCGCCGGGCCGAAATCGGGCAGCCCCGCGCCCGTCCAACCCG
>JAUSQH010000560.1 GCA_030652895.1 Alphaproteobacteria bacterium | reverse complement strand
GTCGCAAGGGACTACTTGACATACTTGCAGGAGATAACCTGTCTATTTCCGATGTTATCCTGCGAACGAATATTCCAAATTTTTCTGTCGTGCCCTGCGGGCAGCGACATTCAATGGAAACCGAGCTTTTGGCTAGCCAGCGCATGATTGATATGGTCGATGATATTGCGCGGCGGTATCCTGACCGGGTCATAATTTTTGATACGGTTCCGGCTCTTGCCAGTAGTGTCGCCAGTGTGCTGGCACTGCATGTAGGGCAAGTTGTCGTCGTTGTCGAATCAGAATCGACTCAACGCCAGGCCGTTGAAGAAACGGTCGCACTCGTGAGCGGCTGCAAGAACGTCAGCCTGGTGTTAAACAAATGCCTCTATCAGGAAACTGCGGGGTTCGGATACTATGGCTATTACGGCAGGGATGAAGGGTTGAGTAAATTATAACCTCCTTACAGCGGTTCGCGATTATCCATAATCACATTTAGCCAAGCACTAATCGTTTGATACAGCGCCCGAAATCCAAACATAGGATCATTTGCACGAAGTCTGACCTCTGCGGAGTAAACTTTACGCATGTAACTGTTCCAAGAATTGCTTGATTTTCTTGGTGATTCCAGTCAGGAAGGATAGCAGTTCGGCACCGCTGTGTGATAAGCAGCCTGAGAATTGCGGGTATTAGGGGCAATAACGTGGACGATAAATGTTGAGGTCCGATAAGCATGAAATGACCTCGCTCCCTCGAAGCGGGCGATGTTGGGCAGATTGGCGGTTGCCGCCGGGGCGGTCAATGGTTGTCGCCGCGCTTACCTTGTTGGCCGCGCCATCCCAGACCGCATTTGGCGCCACACTAAGAGCCACCCCACATGCAGGTGTCACCGAAACCTATACTGATAATGTTCAGTCCGTCAGTGAGGGGGCTGAGGCCGATCTGATAACTCAAACCGAAGCCGGAGTTAATTTGGCGGCCGAAGGCGCCCGCCTTGATTTGAATCTCGATCTCAGCGCGGTTCATGATTATTTTCTTGATACGGACGGACTAAGTGGCGTTCGCCCGAAGGCGTTGGGCTCCGGTGAAGTCGAACTTTTGGAAGATCACTTTTTTATCGCCAGCAGAGTCAGCCTGAGCGAAACCTCCACACAACGCGATGGGGCACGGGCGGCGACTGATCGCCCTCTGTCATCTAATCGCGCACAATTATTGCTGTACGAAGTGTCGCCGCGATTTGTAACCAATTTTGGGCGCATGCTTGAAGCCACACTCGAGTATCGTCGTTCAGAATCGCGATACTCAAATCCATCGACCGGAATATCGCCCGTAATAACTGCCGCTCCCGGCGTTTTGCCAGGGTTTCCCGATCAAAATCAGCTTCGGAATCAGAATGAAAAAACGGATGACATTTCATTGTTATTGGATACAGGAAAGTATTTCTCCAAGACCAATTCGCGATTTGAACTGAGCAAAACAACCAGCAAAGGCCGCACCCGGGGGAGTAGAACCGAAGATCGGATTGAATTAGCCAATGAATACCAGGTTACCCGGCAACTGGCGCTTATTGCACGAGCCGGTTATGAAGATTTAGGAGACGCCAACTCCACATTGTCTAACCGCGGTGCTACCGGCGCCGTCGGTTTCCATTTAAAGCCGGGCCCGCGACTAGATTTTCGGACCGAGTTTGGCAGAAAATATGGTGACAAAAACGTTTCGGCGGATCTCACCTATAAAATTTCGTCGTTTTATGTCCTGAATGCGTCGTTTGAACAATCTATTCAAACGCAGACATCAAGCCGGCTTAATCAACTAAATAGATTAGCTGTTGGCCCCGACGGCCGTCTGGTTGATCCGTTTTCCGGCGTATTTAGAAATCCGGGCGATTCAAACTTTGATTTAAACAATTCTTCATTTCGCGAAGATCTGTTTCAGCTTGGCCTCACAGGAACCCGTGGGCGAAATACGATTAATTTGAGCGCCGACCTGTCAAGCCGCGATTCCGGTCAGAACACGGTGAAGCGAGACGAACTTGACATAAATCTTAATCTATCTCGACGTTTATGGCCTCAGCTTCGCGGCAGCCTTGGTCTGGGCTATTCGGATACCCTCAATGGCGGGCAGACAGCGGTTGCTGGCGTTGGCAGCCCGGTCGGCCTGAGGGCTAACCGTTCCGGCGAGGAATATCAAGGTGACGCAAATCTTGAATACCGGCTTGGCGAATCATTGTTTTCGAATCTTAGTTATAACTATCTGAAGCGCATGAATAATTTTACAGGTGATGTATCCGAGAATGTAGTGAGCATAGGCATTAACGCCCAATTCTAGCATCTGCGCCTGCAACGCATCTGTTATAATAATCTGATTTTTTTAATCAGTACCGCCGTAAGATGAATATTTTAGAGAATTTTTAGGCTCTACGGATAGAAATTGCTACGTGGCGCCTCAATCACCATGCAGAACGCCAGTGCGACGCTATAAGGTGCCGGTCAAACTGATCTTGCTGAAATTATTCAGGTATCAATTATGTATGAGGAATTCTACCACCTCACCGCCCTGCCATTCCAGCTAACGCCGGATCATCGCTTCTTCTTTGGCAGTGAAGTCCACAAGAGGGCCATGGCGCATCTGGAGTTTGGCCTCAGCCAGGGCGAAGGCTTCATTGTCATCACAGGTGAGGTGGGTTCGGGAAAAACCACCTTGATCCGGCATTTGCTGGCCCAGATTGACGATGCGTCAAACTATGTGGCCGCCAATATGACGAGCACGAAACTGGAAGGCGATGATATCGTCCGTATGGCCGCCATAAGTTTTGGCGTTAACGCCGGAGATCGCGACAAAGCCGGTATTTTGCATGATCTGGAAGCCCATCTCGTGGAGGTTCACAAGCGCGGTGCGCGCGCAGTATTGATCGTGGATGAAGCGCAGAACTTATCCATATCAGCGCTGGAAGAATTACGCATGTTCGCAAATTTCCAGCATGGATCGGCAGCGGTCCTGCAAATCATCATGGTGGGACAACCGGAGTTTCGTACAACCATCGGCATGCCGCAGTTTGATCAGTTGCGCCAGCGTATTCTGGCTTCTTATCATATCGGTCCTATCAGCGAGCTTGAAACGCGCGACTATGTAATGCACCGCCTGCAAGCCGTTGGCTGGAAGGACGACCCCATGATTGCCGATGCGGCGTTCAAGGAAATTTACACCTACAGCGACGGTGTACCACGGCGGATCAATACATTGTGCGCACGCATTCTCTTGTTCGGATTTATTGAGGAGCGGCACATTATTGATGCAGAAGATGTCCATCGCGTGGCCATGGATTTGGAGGCGGAACGGCAGGCGGTGGTGGCCACGCCAGGCCATATCAATGGCGCACCCCCAAATAACGCCGCCGACACCACGTCAAACAGCGCCAGCGTAACCACACATGCCATGGAAGATTTCAATAGACTGATACAACGGATCGAAGTGCGTCTGGATGACTTGGAGCACCACCTCGAGCGTAATGACAAATTATTGAAAATGATGTCCGTCGCAATTGCCAATACCGGGCGCCGGGATTGATCGATAATGAATACGCGACCTGATCAATCTCTCATTTCACCATTTCGCATACCGCATTTCGATGCGCCGGTTGTGGATGGTCGCACCTGTAACGCCATGTCCATCGACGTGGAAGATTACTTTCAGGTCCAGGCTTTTGACGGCCAGGTCAGACGCGATGACTGGGAAAAAATGGAGTGGCGGTTTTCCGCCAACACCAGCCGCATTCTGGACATGTTGGCGCAGGAAAATGTAAAGGCGACATTCTTCACCCTTGGCTGGATCGCGCAGCGCTGCAAACCCCTGATCCGGCGTATGGCTGATGAGGGACATGAAGTGGCCAGCCACGGCATGGCGCATTTTCGCGCGGATGAACAGTCACCACAGGCTTTCCGTAGCGATATCGCCGAAGCCAAAGCCATTCTTGAAGACGTAGCCGGCGTCGCGGTTACCGGCTATCGCGCCGCCACTTTTTCAATTGGTGCAAAAAATATGTGGGCTTTTGATATTCTAGCAGAAGAAGGGTACCGTTACTCTTCAAGCATTAATCCCGTACAGCATGATCTTTACGGGCTTCCCGGCGCACCGCGATCCCCATTTTACCCCTGTGCGAATGAAGCTATTCCGGAAATTCCCATCACCACGGTACATCTATTGGGCAGAAACATGCCATTTGGCGGCGGCGGGTTTTTCCGGCTGCTGCCCTATCCGGTTTTTCGCTGGGGACTGCAACGGGTAAATCGTGTGGACCGGCTGCCGTGCATTTATTATATGCACCCGTGGGAAATCGATCCCGGCCAACCGCGCATTCCTGGCGCGCCAATGAAAAGCCGGGTGCGGCACTATCTCAACCTTGCGCGAACAGAACCGCGCCTGCGGCAATTATTAAAAGATTTTGCGTGGGACCGCGTGGACCATGTGTACGCCGCATTGTTAAATTCAGATGCGGCGCGAAAAGCCAATGATTGAAATTAAGAATTTGGATGCGTCGAGCGAAGCGGCGTGGGAGCAATTCGTTACTCACTGCCCCGAGGCGACTTTTTTTCACAAGGCGGGATGGCGCAGGGTAATCGAAAAAAGTTTCGGGCAGCGCGCCTATTTTGTGTTCGCTGAATCAGATGGCGAGATTCACGGCGTCTTACCGCTCGTTCACGTCAAAAGCATGCTGTTCGGGTCCGGTCTGATTTCTACCGCCTTTACCGTTGGCGGAGGCACGGCGGCAACGAACGAACCTGCACGTCACGCGCTTGACCAGTATGCGCAACGTCTGTGCAAGGAGGTCGGCGCGCGATATATCGAATACCGGGGGATTACACATGCGCCTGACGGTTGGGCAAAACGTGATGATCTCTATTACGCGTTTTCCTGGGATATTGCTGCGAACGAGGACGACAATCTGAAACAGATACCGCGCAAGCAGCGTGCGGTGGTGCGCAAAGCGATCGCGGCAGATCTTGACTGCATTATGGAAACCAATGAAGACAACTTTTTTGGACTTTTTTCTGCAAGTGTTCACCGTCTCGGAACACCCGTTCAGAGCAAGAAATATTTCGCAA
Source organism: Alphaproteobacteria bacterium (assembly GCA_030652895.1). Lineage (GTDB taxonomy): Bacteria > Pseudomonadota > Alphaproteobacteria > UBA11222 > UBA11222 > UBA11222. Next base: position 9,946 of record JAUSQH010000560.1, on the reverse strand, counting down.
ATTTGCTGCAGGAATTCGGACCCGATTGCTGCGACATACTGACGATCACCGCCTCCGGGGAACCAATGAGCAGTGTCCTGAGTTTTTATTTCCGCGATGCTGTGCTGCCCTATTTTACCGGGGGATCCCTCGCCGCCCGCCAATATGGCGCGAATGATTTGATGTACTGGCGCTTGATGCGCCGTGCTCATGAACGGGGCTACACGATCTTTGATTTTGGCCGGAGCAAGATAGGAACCGGCCCCTACAATTTCAAAAAAAACTGGGGCTTTACACCCGCGCCAATTACACACGCCTATTATTTACCTGACGGCGGAGAGCCCCCCAACACCAATCCAAGCAACCCAAAATATGATCTGATGATAAAGGCATGGCAGCGCATGCCCCTGCCGCTGGCCAATATGATCGGCCCCCACATTATTCGGGGCATAGGCTGAAACTTACCAGCAGCCGACTTTTTTTATCGCGTTACCCTGTGCATCGGCCACCCCTAAACCAGGCTTGGCGGCGGAGATCGCTTGCATAAACGCTGCTAATTCATCGCGCGCCGTAATGCTGTCCTGGGTGAACAAGGTAAAGACCGCCGCCGGACTATCACGTAACAACATCCGGCGTGCCGCTGCACGAAGGCGCACCTCTAAACTTCTTGCTGTAAAATGGTCATCCGCGCAATACCACCGCCAGAGCAATATACTATTACTTCTCCCGTCGACCGTTTCCTCCACCACCCGTCGCTGAATACCACTCACAACCGGTTCAGGCGCTGCGCGGTCTGTAATTTTTAATTCCTGCTCGCCAAAAATATTATCGTTGTCCGCTGCGGCTTCGTGCCCGTCCCACTGTCCGGCATAATAGGCCACAAATAAATTTACGCGGGCACCGGCATTTTCAAAGCGCCACACGCCACGGGCGTCTGCGGTGGAAAACGTACTTTCCGCATAACCTAACTCTTCGTTTAACTTCCATTCACCGGCGCTTTGTGGGACGGAAAGAACAAGCCCCTGCGACGCGACGCCATCCGCAAACGCCATACGGCCATACCCCAGTACCGTGGCAATTATCATAACCGGCAGCATAACCGCAGCGCCTATCTTGCCCATTGACGCAACTCCGGATGGCGTCCAGGGGATGAGCGCATAGTCCCTTGGCAGCGGTGGCATGTTTGAGAAGCGCCGCCCGGCCAGCATCAACACAATCAAAATGATGAAAAAGAATCCCCAGCCGTACAATAAATGGTCATCTACGATCGCGATCTGCCTGTCGGTAACTTCAGCAAGCCAGAGAATACCAAAAATGCGAACCCCGTTGGCTAAGACCGCCACCCCGAGCCAGGTCAGGACGCAGAGAGCTTTGCGCTTCCAGCCCAAATATATGAGATCGGCATAAACAATCGACAAAGCCAGCGCCGCCAGTAAAAAATTCAACCCGGCGCAACCCGGCGCCACAAAGAATAAGCCAACCGGAATCTGAATATAAAATTGCTCCACAAAAAACGGAATGCTGGTGAATTCCAGAAGGTGCACAGTCAGCCAGGTGGCAACAGCCTGCAGGCTGGGCACCAGAAAACCACCAGTTGGCACCAGCAACCACAAATACATAATGGGTAGGAGTTGCGCCCGGAAAATGCGCCGACCCAATAGTGTAAGCATAAGCCCCTGCAGCATACCTACATAGGCGATCTGTTGGCCCTCCATGATCGCCGCGCCACGTGCAATCAGCCATGCAGCGGCAAATCCGGCGACCACGATCAGCCCGGGCCAGAATGGTTCCAGCGTCAGCCCAGCCATGCGGTGGCGCCGCTCCCAGGCCATAAACGCGGCAATAGGTAAAATAAACAGGCCATGATTATAGGCCGAGACATTCAGCCAGATAGTCACCATATTCGTGACGCTCTGCCAGGCCATTCCGGTAAGCACTGCAATTCCCACCAACAACAGACCCAAACTTATCAGTAGCCGCTGGCGTACTCCCGCCGGGGACTGACCGGTTGCATCGGGATCAGCAACACGCATAATCGGGCTCCAATAACTGAATTAAACATTGTATAGAGGACGCAACAGATACACTAAGTAGTACAATGCAGCATATTTTGCAGGAAATCATTTCCGTATTAAGAAAACATTGTTTTGTCTGATAACAATATATTCATGGGCGGGAATTAGCGTCGCTTTTAGTTTTTTTCTCAAATTGGGGGCTACTATTTAATGCCTGATTTACTGTTTTTAACGCAACGCATTCCATATCCTCCTATTAAAGGCGAAAAAATCCGCCCTCTGCAAATCCTCCGTCATCTCTCGAACACGCACGCAATTCATCTCGGCTGTTTAATCGACGACCCCGCTGACCGGGAGCATATGGATACCGTTCGCGCCATGTGTGCCGACGCCCATTTTGCCACACTTGACCGCAATCTGGCGATGCTTACCTGCCAGAAGGGCTGGCTGACGGGAGAACCGTTAAGCTTCACGTTTTTCCGTGACCGGCGCCTGGCCGCATGGGTGGATCAGGTGCTCACACAGATAAAACCCGACGTCGTATTCGTCTGTTCTTCAAATATGGCGCAATACGTCGTAGCCCATCCGCGCCGCCCTAAATGCAGAATTATAGATTTTGCCGACGCTGACTCGGAAAAGTGGCGCGAATATGCTGAAAAAGGCAGTGGCGTGATGAAATATGTACATGCGCGCGAAGCGCGTCTCGTTCTTGACCAGGATCGCGCGTCCGCCCGCTGGTCGGACGCCAGCACTTTCGTAAGCGAACCGGAAGCAGCACTATTTCGAGGTCTCGCTCCGGAGAGCGCAAATAAAATCCACGCCGTGGCGAGCGGGGTTGATTCTGTTTACTTCTCGCCCGATCACCGTTTTGAACCCTTGTATGACCCGGCAAGTCCGACCTTTGTCTTTACTGGAACCATGGATTATCCGCCGAATATTGATGCCGCATGCTGGTTCGCCAAGGACATTTTACCAATGATACGCGCCCAAATCGGTAACGCACAATTTTACGTGGTGGGTACCAATCCGGCGCAGGAAGTCCTGCGGCTATCAAAACTTGACGGCGTACACGTAACCGGGCGGGTGCAAGACGTGCGCCCCTATTTGGCGCATGCCGTCGCATCTGTCGCGCCACTGCGAATCGCCCGCGGTATTCAGAACAAGGTCCTTGAGGCCATGGCGATGGGCATGCCGGTTATCACGACCCCACAGGCGCTTGAAGGTATCGACGCTGCACAAGCCGGGCGCGATCTTCTGGTCGCCCCTTCGGCGGCGGAAATCGCTGATCTGGCCTGTAAACTGGCGATGAATACGTTGAATGGGGCGCTTTATGGCGCCGCAGCGCGGGCATGTGTCGTTGATCACTATAGCTGGGCCGCGCGGCTTGCTAAATTCAACTCACTGATTGAAGCAGGCGGCGTTTTGCAGCCCGCCGGGAGGAGATGAAACTGTGCTGATACGTGCGCGCGCGCCCCTCAGACTGGGACTGGCGGGTGGGGGGACAGATCTTTCCCCTTACTGTGATATTTACGGCGGCCATGTCCTGAATGCCACGATCGACAAATATGCCTATACAGTGCTGACCCCTCGGTCGGATGGCATTGTTCGATTTGACGCGACGGATATCATAGAAGAGGTGGAATTCAAGGCCGACGGCGACATTCCGCTTGAAGATCCCCTCGGATTACACCGGGCGGTTTACCGGCGTGTTGTTCAGGATTTCAACGGTGGCGTTCCATTACCATGCACGCTCAGCACCTTTTGCGAGGCGCCCCCGGGATCGGGACTTGGCTCATCGTCAACAATGGTTGTCTCGATGCTGAAGGCGTTTGTCGAACTGCTATCGCTGCCACTTGGCGACTATGATATTGCGCGACTGGCATTTGAAATCGAACGGCTTGATTTTGGCCTGCATGGCGGGCGGCAGGATCAGTATGCGGCGACGTTCGGTGGCGTAAATTATATGGAGTTCTATGCCGATGAGCGCGTGATTGTGAATCCACTGCGGATAAAAAACTGGATTCTTGCAGAACTGGAAAGCTCAATTGTCCTGTTTTTCACCGGCCGCTCCCGCTCTTCGGCAGCGATTATCAACGAACAGACCGCTAACGTTGAACAAAAAGACAGCAAATCAATTGAGGCAATGCACGAGCTGAAATCCGACGCCCTGCACATGAAAGAAGCGGTGCTAAAAGGCGATTTAGTGCGTTTTGGCGAATTTATGCGAAAATCATGGGATGCAAAAAAGCGCACGGCGCACAGTGTCTCGAATGATCATATTGATTCAGCCTATATGTCAGCGATGGCCGCCGGCGCACATGCAGGCAAGGTTTCCGGCGCCGGTGGCGGCGGGTTCATGACCTTTTTGACCGATCCGAGCCGGCGTATGGATGTGATCCGCGCACTAAACAAACAGGAAGGCGAGGTGATGGGATGTCATTTCACCAAACGCGGAACGGAAGGATGGCGGATAAATTGACCCCACCCTGCACCACTCGTATGGCGGTATTCTGATGCAGGCAATCATTCTCGCCGGTGGCCTGGGAACGCGGCTGCGCACGGTGGCGCCAGACATACCCAAGCCTATGGCCGCCGTCGCCGGTCGGCCATTTCTGGATCACCTGCTGACGTATCTGGAAAGCCAGGATATTGACCGCGTGGTGCTTTCGGTGGGCCATTTGCGGGATCAGATTATTTCGCATTATGGGGATCGCTTTGGAAAAGTTCAGATTACATATGCGATAGAAGAATCGCCGCTTGGAACCGGCGGCGCATTGGTGCTGGCGCTATCGCAATGCAGCCAGTCACCGGTTTTCGTAGTCAACGGTGATACCTGGCTGGAACTAGATTATCGCGCAATGTATGCCGCGCATATAGCCGCCGGCGCGCTGATCAGCGTTGCTGCAAAACAGATGGACGATGCCGCCCGCTATGGGCGGCTGCGCATTGATGCTGGAAGGATCACCGGATTCGAGGCGCGCGGCGGGACCGGTCCCGGTACAATAAACGCCGGGGTTTACCTGATAGATCGGGATGCGCTGTTGACCCGGATGCAGGAAAGATTACCCGAGAAGTTTTCCTTTGAGGCCGACTTTCTCGAACCTGACGTCAGCCAGCTACGCCCGCTTGCCTATATTACGGATATGCGTTTTATAGATATCGGCGTGCCCGAAGATTACCATCGCGCGCAAACTTTTTTCGCCTCCTGAACGTAAACGCAGCCCATGATCAAACCCCGCGCTCTTTTTCTGGACCGGGACGGCGTTATAAACGCCGACGACGGCTATACGTACAAGATAGAAGAATTCCGGTTTATTGACGGCATCTTCGATCTGTGCCGTGCGGCGCATGCGCTGGATTATCTGCTCATTGTTGTTACCAATCAGGCGGGCATCGGACGCGGTTATTATACCGAAGACGATTTTCAGCGCCTGACCGCGTGGATGCAGGAGCGCTTTGCGGCGGAAGAAGCACCACTGACCGCCATTTATCACTGCCCGTACCACACGGATGGAATTGGGGAGTATCGCAGGCAGTCGGATTGGCGCAAACCTGCGCCTGGCATGCTGTTGCAGGCCGCCGAAGATTTTGCGCTTGATCTGCCTGCAAGCCTGCTGATCGGCGATAGCGAACATGACATTGTGGCGGCGCGCAGGGCCGGGTTGGGGGCGGCGGTGCGTTTTGGCGATCCGGCGACGACTCCAAGCGACGCCGACGCAATATTCGCGACCCATGCTGAAATCCGCGTTTGGCTAATGCAATTTGCATCCAGATTATAGCTGAAGCCTGAAATAGCGGGTTTGCCGGTCTGCATAGATCAGAGGTGATTTATTAACCTTCATGCAATATTAAGTGTATTTATAGAGGGTTATATCGCCTAAAATCCCGTGTTAGAGGGTTTTTGTTTGCAATGCTACGGGCCCGGTGCTTTATCACAGGCATATTGACGCAATCACGAGTATCTACACAATGAATGTTGATTTGTTGAATTTGAACGGGTATTTGCGGTCTACCGCCGGGCATTGCAGGGCTGTGACGTTTACAGCGATACTTCTTTCCGGCGTAGCGGCTACGCCTGCCCATGCCGAAGGGCTGTTGGAGGCCTTGACGGCGGCCTATCAGACCAGCCCGGTGCTGGCTGCACAGCGTGCCTCCCTGCGCGCCACAGATGAGACAGTATCCCAGGCTTTGTCGGGCTGGCGGCCGCAGGTGACGGTGTCCAGCACCTATGGCAGACAATCCATTCGCACCGAACAGCCGCTGTCCTTCGTCGGCGCCAATCGCAGCATTAGTAACGACCGTCAGATATCGCCCATTACAGGCGAAATCAAGCTTAGTCAGCCGATCTTTCGCGGCGGCCGCACGGTAAACGGCGTCCGTCAGGCGGAAGCCGGGGTAATGGCAGGCCGGGAACTGCTGTTATCAACGGAACAATCAGTGCTGTTGGAGGCTATCACAGCCTATATGGATGTGCTGCGCGACGAGGCGGTTGTGGATCTGAACAAGAACCAGATCGAGGTGTTGTCCCGTCAATTGCAGGCCACACAGGATCGTTTTCGCGTAGGCGAGATTACCCGTACCAATGTCGCACAATCCGAAGCGCGCCTCAGCAGCTCGGTTTCCAATCTCACTGCGGCGGAAGCGACGCTGATCGCCAGCAAGTCGGCATATGAAAAGGTTATCGGCCGTCAGCCTTCAGTTCTTGAGCCGGTACCGCCATTTCCACCCCTTCCACAAAGCGAGGAGGAAGCCCAGGCGAAGGCGCTTGATAGCAACCCTCAATTGCGCGCGGCGCTGGAGGCGGAACGCGCTTCGGACTATGCTGTTAAGGTCGAAATCGGGAAACTGCTGCCTACGGTGGCGCTGGAGGCCAGTGCACGCATTCTGAACGATGTAGGCGCAGAAGGGCTGGAGCAGGACGAAGCTGCAATAACGGCGCTCTTGCAGGTGCCGCTGTATCAATCTGGCGCCCAATATGCTGCGGTTCGCCAGGCGCGTGAAACCAACAGCCAGCGCAGGCTGGAAGCCGTCCAGGCCAGGCGCCAGGTAATAGAAGGCGTCAGCAACGCCTGGGAAGGCCTGCGTTCCACGCGGGCGCGCATCGTGTCGGATAAAGAAGCCGTGCGGGCCAATGAAATAGCGTTGGAAGGCGTACGTCAGGAATCCGATGTGGGTGCGCGCACGACTCTGGACGTATTGGATGCGGAGCAGGAACTGTTGAACGCCAGGGTGGCCCTTGTGCGTTCGAATCGCAACGAAGTTGTTGCTGGCTATAGTCTGTTAAGCATAACCGGCAACCTGACGGCCAGCGAGCTTGGCCTCGCTGTCGCAACCTATGATCCGCTACTGCACTATAACGAGGTTCGCACGAAACTGATCGGCACGCGCGCAGACACCAGTGAGCGGGTTCCGCAACCCGTTGACAGTCCGCCTTCGTCCGATGCCAGCAGCAAGTAAGGCGTGACAAATGTTCTCCATACTTCAAAGTATGCCCGCAGGTGACTGAATGAGCGACGATCAGCAGGGTGGTCAGCCAGAACCGACAATGGAGGAAATCCTTTCCTCCATCCGCCGCATCATATCCGATGAAGATCAGCCTGCTGACGCGCCAGTTGAAGCGAAAGCCCCACCCGCTGAGGCGAAAGGGACACCGGCAGCTGATCCGTTTGACGATATCGAAATTGAATCGGATGAGGCCCCTGAGCCGGAACCCGAACCTGAGCCCGAACAGGAAGATATTCTTGAGTTGACCCAGGTGGTCAATGAGGACGGAACCGTCACCGATATCGACGAGCCCGAACCAGAGCCCGAACCCGAACCCGAACCCGAACCGGAGCTGGAACCCGAGCCGGACATGGTGGAAGAGCCGATTGCAGCCGCGCCTGCACCGCCAGCGGCTGCCGCCACACCGATCATGGGCGATATGGAATCCAATCTGGCCGCCGCCGCGCTTAACCAGCTTGTGGTGGAAATGCCGAAATTTATCGGCATCGGCCAGGGCCTGACCCTGGAGGATATCACCAAGGAATTGCTGCGCCCGATGCTGAAGCAATGGCTGGATGCGCATCTGCCCAGCACGGTCGAGCGGCTGGTGCAGGAAGAAATCGCCCGCGTTTCACGCCTGCACCGTTGACGCTGGCGCAAATTGCGTTTAGGCCGACGGGACGCATCCCGCGCTAACAGGCCTTATTCATGCTCGAAAAACATTACCAGCCCGCAGACGCCGAACAACGCATTTATGACGCCTGGGAAACTGCGGGCGCATTCCGCTGCGGGCAAAATCCGGGCGCCAAAAGCTTTGCCATCGTCATTCCGCCGCCCAATGTCACCGGCAGCCTGCATATGGGCCATGCGCTGAACAATACGTTGCAGGATATTCTGATCCGGTTCGAACGCATGCGCGGGCGCGACGTGCTGTGGCAGCCGGGCTCCGATCATGCCGGCATCGCCACACAGATGGTTGTGGAACGCCAGTTGGCCGAACGCCAGCAGCCGGGCCGCCGCGACATGGGACGCGAGGCGTTTCTGAAACGGGTCTGGGAATGGAAGGAAGAATCCGGCGGCCTGATTACCCGCCAGTTGCGCCGTCTGGGCGCGTCGTGTGACTGGTCGCGCGAACGCTTCACCATGGACGACGGCCTGTCGCGCGCCGTCACCAAAGTGTTTGTCGAACTGCACAGACAGGGCCTGATCTACAAGGACAAGCGTCTGGTCAACTGGGATCCCAAACTGCTGACCGCGATCTCTGATCTTGAGGTGGAGCCGCGCGAAGTGAAGGGCCATCTGTGGCATTTCAGATATCCGCTGGCCGATGGCAAAACCGTGCGTTACCCCAGCGCCTTTGACGAAGACGGCCAACCCACCGCATGGGAACAGCGCGACTATATCATCGTGGCCACCACGCGCCCCGAAACCATGCTGGGCGACACCGGTGTTGCGGTGCATCCCGATGATGAACGCTTCGCGCATCTCAAAGGGGCGCATGTCACTCTGCCGTTGGTAGGGCGGCGCATTCCGATTGTGTTCGATGAACATGCCGACCCGGAACAGGGATCGGGCGCGGTGAAAATAACCCCCGCGCACGATTTCAACGATTTCGAGGTGGGGCGGCGCCATGATTTACAGATGATCAGTCTATTCAGGCGTGATGGATCGCTAAAGACAAGCGCAATGGATGATTTCACATTCGGCCATAAGGCTCCTGATCCGAAACATCCAACACTCACGCATGCCGATCAGAACGGAATATTGGGTGCTTCCGACTACGAGAGTATTCCTGCGCCACTTCGCGGGTTGGATCGATTTGAGGCGCGCAAGCAAATAGTCGAAATGCTGCAATCGCAAGGATTGATAGAAAAAATTGAAGAACACACTCATATAGTTCCACATGGGGATCGCTCGGGAGTGGTAATCGAACCTTATCTGACCGATCAATGGTATGTGGACGCCCACACCCTTGCGCAACCCGCGATCAAGGCGGTGGAGAGCGGCCAGACGGTTTTCGTTCCGCGCAACTGGGAAAAAACCTATTTCGAATGGATGAACAATATTCAGCCCTGGTGCATTTCACGCCAGCTTTGGTGGGGCCATCAGATCCCCGCATGGTATGCGCCGGATGGTGAAATTTTCGTGGCCGCATCCGAGGCCGAGGCTCTGGACGCCGCGCGCAAAAAATTCGGCAAGGATACGGTGCTGGTGCGCGACGAAGACGTGCTCGACACCTGGTTTTCCTCGGCGCTGTGGCCGTTCTCTACACTGGGCTGGCCGGATGAGACACCGGAACTGGCGCGCTATTACCCGACCGATGTGCTGGTCACCGGGTTTGACATCATCTTTTTCTGGGTTGCGCGGATGATGATGATGGGGCTGCACTTCATGAAGGAAGTACCGTTTCACACCGTCTATATTCACGCCCTGGTCCGCGATGAAAAGGGCCAGAAAATGTCCAAGTC
>JAUSQH010000550.1 GCA_030652895.1 Alphaproteobacteria bacterium | reverse complement strand
CGTGGATTGAAACTTACCCGCCGCTAACCATTCATCATAAACTTGACGTCGCCCCCCGCGCGGGGGCGTGGATTGAAACGCCAAGGTGTACAACCTTTACCTACGCATTTTGGTCGCCCGCCATCTCGCCGATCCTACGCTATTCTACGACGCAGCAGCCGTCGATAGCCGCCGGAATCGCACCTGAATTATTTAACCTGTGCGGACAATGACGGCTCATTCCGATCATTTGGCTCTAAGCGCTCAATGCCAGCCTCCTGCTGAAAGCGGACACCAGCGGTTGTCAATAATTGCCAGCGCAATCCAGCGTGTCTGATGACCGGCAAGCCGTCACTTGGTTCTTAGCAGAACGGCCTGAAAAGAAGCTCATGGTGAGAATGTTCCCGCTGGAAGTATTCTGCCTGGGCGTGAAGAACGCCATGCTGTTTGATCGCATGACGCAGCAGGAAGACGAAATAATACAGATAATGAATTTCGTCGAATCCGTGAAGCCGATAGAGGCCTGCGGCCTGATCGCAGGCTGCCCTTCTACCGCGATATCGCCGGTTACCAGAAGCGGCGCGTGAAAAATCTCAAGCGGCAGGAAGCGTTCGCGTAGAGCATGGCGTGTCCGGGCGACCACCACTGGCGCGTCCAAGTGACAGCTTGCACCATGCGGTGCGATCCGGAAACAGTATAGCTTTTTGTCCAAGACATACTTTACGAACTTTAAGCAATAGCCGCCTTCCGATGAACAGAATGAACGGAGCAAGTGCTGACAAAGCGACCTTTGAGTGTCTGCTCGTGACGCAGCGTGCCATTTTGTCCGGCAAGCCACTTCCGCCAAGCGCGGGCGAACTCCAATAGCAATCGCATCCCATTGCTCGATTCGATCATAGTGCGATAGCGTAGACATAGTGCTCATCATCATCGGGCGTGGCCCGCCATCTTGTTTGCGTGCAGCCGCCACACCAACCCTGCGCGCGTGGCTCCGAGTTCGGACTTCGTCCCGAACTTTCCGCCATTACGCTCAAACTAAGCCCGCCCCGCCAGCGGAACAAAGAATATTCAGCGGCCGTCCCCGCGCAAATCGAGACTGACCCGCACCTGTCCGGGTTCGGCGCTATTTGTCAGGGTGACAAAGCCTAGTTCATGCGCCATCGCGCGCATTGCTCTGTTCTCGGTCAGAATATCTCCGGTCACTTCGCCGATGCCCCGCATTTTGGCGTAATCGATAATTTCCTGCATCAAGGCCAGGCCCAGCCCTGTGCCCTTCAGCCGGCTGCGCACCAGCACGGCAAATTCCGCTTTCTCGCCGTCCGGATCGGCGGCAAGCCGCACGACGCCGCTGATGCCGTCTTCACCCAGCGCCACAAACGCCATTTCCCGGTCATAATCGATCTGCGTCAGGCGCGCCGCCAGCTGATGCGGCATATGGCGCATCATCGATAAAAACCGCAGCCGCGCATCCTCCGGATCCAGTGCCTCAACCATCGCAATCAGCGCAGGCTCGTCCTCCGGGCGGATCGGGCGCAGATCATAATGCGCGCCGGATTTGGTGGTGATCACGCGGGCAAGCTGTGCGGGATAGGGCGAGATGACAAGGCGATCCGCCGGTTCGCCAACAGCCGGGGCGATGCGAATGCGCGCATCCAGCGCCATGACGCCTTTGGCCGAGGCGATCAATGGATTGATATCCAGCTCGGCCACCTCTGCAAAGTCAGCGGCGAGACCCGACATTGAAACCAGCACGCGAACAATCGCGTCCATATCCGCAGGCGGCACATTGCGGTAGCCGTGCAGCCGCCGCACAATCCGGGTCCGGTCAATCAGTTCGCGCGCCAGAACGTCATTCAGCGGGGGCAGACCAATCGCCTTGTCAGCGGTGATTTCCACACTTACGCCGCCTTCGCCAAACAAAATCACCGGGCCGAAGGTCGCATCCGTATTGACGCCAATAATAAGTTCGACCGCGCCTTTCTCGTTGATCATGGGCTGCACACTAAAACCATCAATCTGCGCCTGAGGATGCGTGCGCGCAAGCCGCGCCAGCATCGCTTGCGCTGTGGCGCGCACCATCTCCGCGCCTTCCAGGCCCAGCGCCACGCCCCCCGCATCGGATTTATGGGTGATATCGCGCGACATGATTTTCAGCGCCACCAGGCCGCCGAACGCACTGGCAATTTCGCCCGCCTCGTCCGGGGTTTTTGCAACGCGGGTTTCCACCACCGGAACGCCATAGGCCGCCAGCACGCATTTCGCCTCTGCCTCGCTCAGCCATTCACGCTGTTCGTGCAACGCCCTGTCAATTATCTCACGCACTTCTCCGCGATCGCTGCTGTGCGCCGCCTCGCCGCCACCAGCGGGAGTCTGCATGAGCAAATCCTGGTTGCGGCGGTAGCGCAGCATATGCCCGAACGCCCGCACCGCCTGGGTGGGCGTATCGTAGCTAGGGACCCCGGCCGCGCGGAACAGCGCCCGCGCCGGCGCTGTGCTGGCGCCGCCGAGCCAGCTGGTCAGCACCGGCTTGCGCGTATCATGAATATTATCCAGCACCGCTTGCGCGGCGTCGCGGCTGTTGGCGATTGCAGTTGGGCAATTCAGCACAAGCAGCGCGTCTACATTTTCATCTTCCAGCAAGGCGCGGGTAGCCTCGGCATAGCGTGCGCCGGGGGCGTCGCCGATAATATCCACCGGGTTGCCATGCGACCAGGTAACCGGGAGCGCCTTATTCAATCGCGCCAGGGTTGTCCCGGACAGGGACGCCAGCGCGCCGCCATCATCGATAAGCTCGTCTGTCGCCAGCACCCCAATACCCCCGCCATTGGTGAGGATCGCCAAGCGTTCACCATAGGGGCGTATCCCGGCGGACAGGGTTTCCACCGCCTCGA
>JAUSQH010000549.1 GCA_030652895.1 Alphaproteobacteria bacterium | reverse complement strand
GCGGCAGCGCTTCGGCGTCGATCTGTCGGAAGCGAGCTTGGGGCGGGCGGGTTCTGAAGAAGCTCGGCTTCTCCCACATCAGCCCCCTACCACAGCATCCCGTCCAGGATCCGGAGGCGATCGCTACTTTCAAAAAAACTTTCCAACGCAGGTCGCGCAGACCGTAAGCACGCTGGCCCCGGGGCCGCAGATCGAAGTCGGGTTCCAGGACGAAAGTAACCGTCCGGTGAAGGCCGCGGTTAAGTCAGGCGCGGCGGGCTTCCTTGGCTGTCGGCTTGCGTGACCATTTTTTGGCGAGGGAAACGACGTCCGCGGTGAGCCATTCGGGGTCTACGGCATCACGGTCGAAGTCGACGCCGATCCATTCGGTGAGTTCGGGATCTTTGATGGCATCAAGCAGCTCGGCATAGCCCCATGGGACAGTGCAGTCCTCGGGAGGGCAGCGGCCAGTGACGTCGACCAGGCGTGGGTAGATTACAGGACTCACTGAGTCCGTGGCTTTGGTAAATTCATCGAACCGATCTCTTGCTGGGATCGACGAACAAGCGTTCCACTTCACAACGAGGCTGCCGGAGCGGGTCTCACAGGAGGATCGACTATGAGCACTACCGAAAACCTGCGTAATGACGACGTGATCAAGGTTCGCGAGCTGCACCTGGCAGCTGGCGGGCTCTCGAACGATGAACTCGCTACCGTGACGGGTGGCGGAAGCATCCGCATCGTTTGCGATGACCATAAGGTGATTGGGACGCGCCCCAAATAATTCACCTTGCTACCACGCGCCGGCCGAGCAGTATCGGCGCCGCGTTTCCACACGCCACTTCGCTCCCGGTTCGCCAGTTCGGCGTGCCGGAAGTTTTGGCTGGTGAGGCCATTTTGTATCTTGCGGGATCGTGACCGGCGTCCTCGCCCCCAAACTTGACCAATCACAGCCTCAGCACCACGTACGAACACCACGCAGAAACCCTGCAGGGCCCGCCTTCGTTCCGCTCTGCGGTTAGATCTGCCGTGGCTCATGATGCCGTAACCCTCTGCCGGAGGGTAGCGGAAGCCGAGATACAGATCCTCCACAACACGGCCCGTAGCTGGTGGCGAACCTACGGCCAGTACTGGCAAGCTGCTACAGCTTGCGTGTTTCGCCTATCGAACATCCAAGCGGCAAAGTGCCCCCTTTTGCATACTTCACATCAGCGGCGCACAGCGCCAAACACGGAGCGGACCCTGGCCCCGGTTCGTGTTCAAGGCGCCCCGGAGCAACGGCCAGGAATGATATTTAGGATCGTTTGGGAGCGCGAAGCGGTAAGGGTTGATAATGAAAGAGGCCGCCAGTTGAGGCGGCCTCGAGAGTTTCATCGGACGCCGTTATGGTTGGGCGGGCATCGGCCCTCGTTGCCGGGTTTACCGCTTGAGGAGCCAAACGAGAAACGCTTCGTCGCGGCCTTAACCCCGGCCGCTCCCATGTCAGTGATGAATGAGCCACCGGTCACGACGTCAAGATCGATATCAGTCAAGATTGAGGTCTGCTTGTTCATGGTCCCGCTCCGTTTTGTGGCGCTGTGCGCCGTTGAACTGGAGGGGAGTATGCCGGGTGGAGAGCGATTTCACCGTGATCATGATCACACCATCAGATCGGGCCACTGCCAAGTTCGAATTAGGCCAATAGGGGTCGAAACAGGCCAGTACCCATTTTGGAGCCGATTCGCGCGGAATGAATCGTCCTTGGTGGTGAGATTGTTTCGGAGTCGGCGTATGCGTAAGCCTTGAATTCCGCCGATCGTCCCGAACGGTCACGACGAAACTGTTATCTTGTCCTAGAGGACTTCGCCCGCAACGGCCGCGCATGGCACGCTCGTTCATGTCCAAGTTTGACTTGCACAATGCGCGATCAGTGAAAGGTCGCCCCGTAAGACTACGGAGCCTAGGGTGCCGCGCCTAAGGCTGTCGCGCCGGCGCCATGTTGATCAGGTTTGGCGTGGCTGTTTATATCGTTTGCTAGTGGACCGCAGCTTGGCGTGACCTCAGTTCATTTCCGATCGAGCAGGTCCGTTTCGTGCCAAAAATCAATGAGGCCGCCAACTGAGGCGGCCTCGAAGTCCCGTTTCGCGAACCTGGCATTATCGCATGTGCAAGCTTATGGTCGGCTTTGATACCACCGGTTGGTGCACGGCGTGCATCCAGACGATTACCCAAACCTTGCAAGTACTTTTCGGCGGTCGCGATTGCCATGTTGAGCATATTGCCGCCGCCGACGACGTCGAGCTCGCCGACGCTTCCCGGATAAACTTGGTGATTCCTCTCTCCTGCATCCGCTCACATTATTTATGAACGGGGTCAGTCGGGCGGTCGGTCGAACGGCGAACGTCGCCGGGCCCAGAAAAGATGCTGCGGACGAAGCCCGCAATCCTGCCAAGGATGCCCCCGCCGGTGATTTCCTCGAGCTCTGCATCCGTCAACACGCGGTTTTCCAGGTTCGTCTGCTCGATGCTCTGCATTGTGTCCTCCTTTTTAGATCGGGCGGACCATTCCGCCGTCGATGGGGGATGATGTCGCAGGGCCCCTCTCGTCGCTGTGATGGGGATCACATTGTCGCTTGGGCGCCGCCGACATTCGATCATTTGCGTGGTCCGCCCATCTACCCGGCACGAGCTAAGTTGGGTTCGAACTTGCAATTCCGACCTCGGGAAAGTGGCCGGCCGGGCGTGAACGGGTCCAAGGAATGATGGATATCAAATCATCGTCCAGCGCGTTCGCGGTTCAGCCGCACCGGCCACAACTTCGCCGATCGCTATCCCGCGATAGGCGCTGCGATTTGGACTAGCTCGTTTGTCACCCGTGGCCTGCTTCGTCCAGCTAAAGCAATTGCCTTTCGGCAAAGGAAGCAAATACCCCCGGCGTGTTACTGAGTTCGGTAAAGTTTCCGCTCTGCACCACCTTGCCGTCAACGAGAACGATAATGCGATCCGCCTGCCGAACCGTGCTGAGCCGGTGCGCGATGACGATTCGTGTGACATTGAGGTTGCCGAGCGAGGTGCTGACGATGGCCTGAGACTGATTGTCGAGCGCGCTCGTGGCCTCGTCGAACAGGAGGATGCGCGGACGGCGGGCGATGGCGCGCGCGATCATGATCCGCTGCCGCTGGCCGCCGGACAGCGTATTGACGCCCTCCGCGACGACCGTATTCATGCCCATCGGCATCGCCCTGATATCATCATCGATACCCGCGAGCCGGGCCGCCTCCCACACCTGCTCGGGCGGCAATTGCACGCCACCGCAGATATTGTCGGACAGGCTCCCCGTCGCCAGCTTCCCGTTCTGCAACACCACGCCGAGCTGACGTCGCACCGCGCTAACATCGAGCGTGTCGATCGCCTTGCCGTCGAGAAAGACCGTCCCGGATTCCGGCTTCTCGAAACCCA
>JAUSQH010000117.1 GCA_030652895.1 Alphaproteobacteria bacterium | reverse complement strand
CCTTGGCGATGACGGCATCGACCTTGTGGCCGGGCAACTGGCCGCCCTCGCCGGGCTTGGCGCCCTGCGCCATCTTGATCTGCATCATGTCGGAATTGACCAGATATTCGGTGGTCACGCCGAACCGGCCAGAAGCAACCTGCTTGATGGCCGAGCGCATGCTGTCGCCGTTGGGCAACGGAACAAAACGATCCGGTTCTTCACCACCTTCGCCGGTGTTGGAACGCCCGCCAATGCGGTTCATGGCGATAGCCAGATTGGTATGCGCCTCGCGGCTGATTGAACCATAAGACATGGCGCCAGTGGCAAAGCGTTTTACGATCGCCGAAGCCGGTTCGACCTCTTCAATCGGCACCGGCTGAACCGCCAGTTGAATTTCAAACATGCCGCGCGGGTTCAACAATTGTTCGTTCTGCTCATTAACCAGCTTGGCGAAAGAGTCATAATCCGTCTGCACACCGGCGCGCACCGCATGTTGCAGATGGCTGACGGTTGCAGGGGTCCAGGCATGATCTTCGCCCCGAATCCGATATGCATAATCGCCGCCTACATCCAGCGCATCGCGGTAGATTGGTGCATCGCTATAGGCCAGCCTATGGCGCGCCATGGTTTCCTTGGCGATGACATCAATGCCGACGCCCTCGATGGCGGTGTTGGTGCGGGTGAAATACTCTTCCACAAATGCAGTGCTTAGTCCGACCGCGTCAAAAATCTGCGCCCCGCAATAGGACTGATAGGTCGATATGCCCATTTTCGACATGACCTTCAGGATGCCCTTGCAGATTGCCTTGATATAATATTCATGCGCTTTCTTTTCCGCTTCGCCATCAAAGCCGATACCGCGCATTTCGGAAATTGTCTGCAAGGCAAGATAGGGATTAATCGCCTGCGCGCCGTATCCTGCAAGGGTGCAAAAATGATGCACTTCGCGCGGTTCGCCGGATTCCACGACGATTCCGACCGAGGTGCGAAGCCCGGCGCGTATCAGGTGATGATGCACGGCTGAACAGGCCAGCAGCGCCGGGATCGGCACATTGTCCTGATCCACCTTGCGATCAGACAAAATGATGATGTTTTCGCCGCGCAAAACTGCGGCTTCGGCGCTGGCGCAGAGTTTCTTCAGCGCCGGGGTCATCCCTTCGGAACCGGCGCTTGCTGCGAACGTCGTGTCCAGTGTGACGGACCGGAAATCATTTTCCTCCACATCGCCAATGTGCCGGATTTTTTCCAGATCCTCGTTGGTCAGAATGGGATGGCGCACTTCCAGCCGCCGGTGGGTGCCGCCGGAATCAATGTCCAGCAGATTGGGCAGCGGGCCGATCATCGACACCAGCGACATCACCAGTTCCTCACGGATCGGGTCAATCGGCGGGTTGGTGACCTGGGCGAACAGTTGCTTGAAATAGGTATAAAGCAGTTTGGGTTTTGACGACAGCGGCGAGATCGGCGTGTCGGTTCCCATCGAACCGATGGCTTCTTCACCCAGTTCGGCCATCGGCGTCAGCAGGAATTTGAGATCTTCCTGGGTATAGCCGAACACCTGCTGACGGTTCAGCAGCGTATCGCGATTGGGACGCATTGCCGCATATTCCGCGGGCAGATCATCCAGCCGGCTTTGGGTCTGATCGAGCCAATCCTGATAGGGATGTGCGCCGGCAAGGCTTTGCTTGATTTCCGCATCGGAAATAATCCGGCCCTGCTCCAGATCGATCAACAACATTTTGCCTGGCTGCAACCGCCATTTTTCGACGATGTTTTCTTCCTTAACCGGCAACACGCCCATTTCGGACGCCATTACCACCATATCGTCATCGGTGACGAAATACCGCGCCGGCCGTAACCCGTTACGATCCAGTGTCGCGCCAATCTGGCGGCCATCGGTAAAGGCCATGGCGGCCGGCCCGTCCCAGGGCTCCATCAATGCGGCATGGTATTCGTAGAATGCCCGCCGCTTGTCATCCATCAGCGGGTTTCCGGCCCAGGCTTCCGGGATCAGCATCATCATGGCATGCGCGAGCGAATAGCCGCCCGCCACGAGCAGTTCCAGGGCGTTGTCGAAACAGGCGGAGTCCGACTGGTTTTCCGGAATCAGTGGCCAAAGCTTGTCGAGGTCGTCCCCCAGCAGCTCGGAGCGCATGGTATGACGGCGCGCAGCCATCCAGTTGATGTTGCCGCGCAGCGTATTGATTTCCCCATTATGGCAAACCATACGGAAGGGCTGCGCCAGCGACCAGGTCGGGAACGTATTGGTCGAGAACCGCTGGTGCACCAGCGCCATGGCCGAGACCATGCGCTCGTCCTTCAGGTCCTGGTAATATTCCCCCACCTGTTCGGCCAGCAGCATGCCCTTGTACAGCAGGGTGCGGCTGGAAAAGGAGGGAACATAGAAATACCGCGCCAGATTGCCGCCCAATTCGTCAGCAGCGATACGGCATTGTTTGCGGATTACCATCAGCTTGCGCTCGAATGCGTCCTGATCGGCGCAATTGCCCCCACGGCCAATAAATATCTGAAGGCTTTTGGGTTCGGTTGGTTTGACGGATTCCCCAAGCCCTGCATTATTTACGGGCACATCACGCCAGCCCAGAACCAATTGTCCTTCGGCCACAATGCACTTCTCAATAAGCGCGATGCTGGTCGCAAGCTCCGACGCGCTGGGGGAAAGAAACATGAAACCAACAGCATATTCGCCTTCCGGGGGAAGGGTAATGTTTAGGCGCGCGGCCTCGTCGCGCATAAAGCGGTCTGGCATCTGAATCAGAATACCGGCGCCGTCACCGGCCAGCGGGTCCGCCCCGACCGCGCCGCGATGGGTGAGATTGCGCAGAATTTCCAGCCCCTGGCTGACGATTTTGTGGCTTTTCCTGTTCTTTATATTGGCCACAAAGCCGATGCCACAGGCATCATGCTCATTGCGGGGATCATACAGCCCCTGGGGTTCTGGCAACCCTATGCGTTCCGGTGGTGTCATGTTCATTCGGCACCTGTTTCTTTCATTGTTTACCAGATTAACCGGCAAGCGTGGCTGGGGAAACTAGCCTAACCCCCTAGCCCGGACAATCGATAGTCCACTTAAGTGACTTTATTTCTGCCGCCACGCCACAGAAGGCGGTGGATCGGCTAAATTCAGCCAATAAGCTTATCAAATTACGTCAGCAATACCTACCTTTTTTTCCTGTCCACTGAATTTCGGTTGTGCCTGGTTGCAGCCAAGGTAAGCTGTACAGACAATACTCTCTCACCCGAAGGTATGCCAGCATGGATGAGGCCACATATTATCGCGATCATTGGGTTGAGGTGGAGCCGGAGCGGCTCAACGCCTATACGGAAATGTTCAAATGGCGGCCGGAGATGGAGCCGCTGCTTGCCGCCGCTGACCTGAAACCCGGCCAGACGGTGGTGGATTATGGCTGTGGTCCGGGGGGGCTGGCGCTAGAGCTGGCTCGTCGCGCCGGGCCATCGGGCCATGTCCATGGGGTTGATCTGAACGCGGAATTTGTCGGGTTGGCGCGTAAAGCCCTGCGCGATGCGGGCTTTGGCGACGCCACCACCGTGCATCACGCCATGGACGATAAAATTCCGCTCTCCGACGCGTCGGTTGACCGGTTGATATGCAAGAATGTCATGGAATATGTGCCCGACATCGCTGCCACACTGGCCGAGTTTCGCCGGGTCGTGAAACCAGGTGGCATCGCGCATATTATCGACAGCGACTGGGGGATGCTGCTGGTTGAGCCGCTTGGTCACGCCAAGCTAAGCGAACTGTTCGAGGCAGCCAAACTGGCCTATCACACGCCCCATGCCGGGCGTATGCTGTATAGCGGCATGAAACAGGCGGGCTTCGCCAATGTTTCGGTGAAAATCCTGGCCAATGCCGACACCAGGGGGCACATGCAACTGGTGCTGCATAATATGGTTAATTATGCCAAGATCGGCGGCAGGATTGACCCTGACCGCGCCGACGCGGTACTGGCCGAGGTCAGACAATCCATTGCAGATGGCACCTATATGATGGTGCTGCCGCAATTTCTGGTTACCGCACAGGGGTAACCCTAACTACAGAAACTGGAAACGGGAGCACGCCATGACAACCGCAAAAGTAAGTGAAGATGTGAACGCCAATGCCGATCTGGTATTTGCGAAACTGGGCGACTTTGCTGGCATCGAAGGCGAACTCATCAAATCGAAAAAGATCACCGGCTCGGGCATTGGCTGTCTGCGCGAAATAACCCTGGCCAACGGCGCACGGGTGGTGGAACGGCTGGATAATCAGGATCCGAACAGCCGTACACAGACATACAGCATCCAGAATGACGACCACCCGCTGCCGTTCAAGGCCTATGTAGCAACCCTGATCGTTACGCCTACCGCAGCCAACCAGTGCCGCGTTGACTGGTTCAGTAATTTCGATGTCAAAAGCGGAACCGAAGCGGAGGCGATTACCTTCGCCAAAGGCATCTATACGGGCATGATCAAAAGCGTGCGGCAGCAATTGGCCGCCTAATGCGCGACAAGAACGCTTTCGGCTTAATCACGATACCTTAATTTTGCCACAGAACCGCCTGAATGCAGTTTTAGCTTTCGGGACTGGAAACGGTCTAATTTCGATAGAGGGTGTCATGAACATTCGAAAGTTTTTCTTCGTCACGTCGATGATTGCAGCATTTACCGCCCAAACGGCGGCGCCGGCGCTGGCATGGCAGCCGGATCACTCATCTGGCCACGGCTATCGCAAAGGGCATCACGAGGGATATTTTCGGGGCGACGACCACCGGCGGGATCGCGGGCACGACCGTCGGCGGGATCGCGGTCACGACAGGCACACAAACTTTTCAGTATTTGTCGGCCAGAGTTATGGACCCGGGTGGGGGCATGGCTATGGACCCGGGTGGGGACACCGGCCGGCCTATTACCCCGCCAACAGAAGCTATGCCCCTGGATATTCTGGCGCTGGCAACAACAGCCTGTTCGGTGCTCTGATTGGGGGCGGGGTTGGCGGTATAGCCGGTTCCCATGTGGGTAAGGGCGATGGACGCACAGCGGCCATTATCGGCGGTACATTGATCGGCGCCTTGTTTGGCAGCAATGTTGGCCGTGCCATGACGCCCTATGATCACGGCCATGCGGCGCAAGTATTTGAAGCAACCCCAAGCAACCAGACCATCGCCTGGCAGAACCCCGATTATGGCACAGCGTACCAGGTCACGCCGGTACGCACGTTTCAGGTAAATGACGGCCGCTATTGCCGGGAATATCAGGCCCTGGCCACCGTCGGGGGCCGTCAGGAACGTACCTATGGCACCGCGTGCCGCACACCCGATGGCGACTGGCAGATCATGAATTAGGTTACACTGCATCTGCTGACACGCTAACATGACCGGACAAACCTTCAGGGAGGCCGGTCATGAACCAGATCAATTTGCGGCACGGAATTTTTCTAGCGCCGTTTCACCCGGTTGACGAAGACCCAACCCTGTGCCTGCAACGCGATCTGGAACTGGTCGAATGGCTGGATCAACTCGGTTACGACGAGGCCTGGATTGGCGAGCATCATTCCGCGGGCTTTGAGATCATCGCTTCGCCGGAACTATTCATTGCCGCAGCCGCAGAGCGCACCAAACGTATCCGGCTCGGCACCGGGGTGGTGTCATTGCCCTATCACCAGCCTCTGATGGTGGCCAACCGCATCATTCAACTGGATCATATGACCAAGGGCCGTGTGATGTTTGGCGCGGGGCCCGGGCTGTTGCCGTCCGACGCGCATATGCTGGGCATTGATCCGTCTACCCAGCGTGACCGCATGGCGCAGGCGCTGGATGTAATCCTGCGCCTGTTCAAAGGTGAAACAGTCACGGAAAAAACCGAATGGTACACGCTCAACAATGCGCGCGTACATCTTATGCCGTATAGCAGGCCCTATCCCGAAGTGGCGGTGGCAAGCGCCATCACGCCATCGGGCGGACGTCTGGCGGGAAAATATGACCTTGGCATGCTGTGTTTCGCGGCGACGCAAGCCGAAGGCTTCAACGCGCTGGCGTTCAACTGGCAGGTCGCCAATGAAATTTCCCAGGAACTGCGCGGCGCGGCGATGAACCCGGAGCGTTTGCGTTTGGTCGGGCCGGTGCATGTTGCAGAAACCCGCGAACAGGCGCGCGCCAATGTGGAGTTCGGCATTCACAAATGGCGCGATTATTTCAGCCGCATCAATCCGATCGGGGCGCAGGCGGAATCCAGTGGTGATCCCATCGACGCGATGATCAAATCCGGAAGTGCGGTAATCGGGACCCCGGCGGACGCGATCGCGCAGATCGAGCGGCTTCAAAAAGCCCAGGGCGAATTTGGCTGCTTCCTCCAAATGGCGCATAATTGGGCGAATTTTACGGAGACCAGAAAATCCTATGATCTGTGGATCCGTCATGTCGCCCCGCATTTCCGCAAGGCTAATAAAAATCGTGAAGAATCGCTGGGCTGGGTGACACGGGATGGGCGTGAACTGATGGGTGGCGCGATAAAGGCGGCGCAGGAAATGTTTGCAAAGCACAATGCCGAACAGGCCGCAAAACCAAAGTGACGGAGTAAACTATTAAAAATATTATGGATTTTCCCTTTGGGCCTTTTTCCTAATCGAAAAAAGGGTCGCATGCAAACGGGTCGCAGATGCTCGCCACAATTTCGTGTGTAAATATTATTCCCCAATGGGGGCCTCGCGTGCCATGATGTCGGACCAAGAAATTAGCCAATAAGAAACACCCGAACAGGAGAAGAGACCGTGGAAAATACCCAGGAAAAATCCCCAGGAAAAACCAAGGAAAAGCCGCTTCCATTTGGCACCCGCGATGTTCCGGCAAAATCGGAAAGGCCGCAGGAATATTATGACGCCATCAAGCAGAAATTCGCTGAGGAGCGTGACCTGCGTGTGAAGTATAAACCCTCCGGCACCAATGAATATATCTACGAGCTGGAAGGTGATCTGGCCCGGTATGAGGTCGATACCTACGCGCCCCCGGCCGCGCCGAGGGAGCCGCTGGTCGACACTGTCGAAGTGCTGTTCATCGGCGGTGGATTTTCGGCGCTGCTGGCTTCTGCAAAGCTGCGTGAATATGGCGTGGAAAGCATCCGTATTGTGGAGCGTGGCGCGGATGTCGGCGGCACCTGGTACTGGAACCG
>JAUSQH010000542.1 GCA_030652895.1 Alphaproteobacteria bacterium | reverse complement strand
CCGAGGCTTCAAGTATGTTCCGCGCCCTTGCCGACAGGCCCTCGCGGGCTCCGAACGGTACGGGTGCATAGCTCAGTTGGTAGAGCAGCTGACTCTTAATCAGCGGGTCGCAGGTTCGAATCCTGCATCACCCACCACCCTATGCCGGCATACAGATTGCCCGCCCTGCCCGAAATCGCGGAAGAATTCCGTTCCCAGCGCCACACAATTTGGCTAGCATCGCCATGGATACCAAGATTATCCCGCAAATGCGGGCACAATCAGGGGGGCAGGGGCATGCGCGAACTGGCAGGTATTCCAGCGGATGAGAACGATATTGTCGACGCCGCCCGCGCGCTGGCTCCGAAAATCCAGGCGCGTGCAGCGGAGTTTGAAATTGACCGCCGCCTGCCCCAGGATCTGGCCAGCGCAATGGCCCTGGCAGGGCTGCACAAGATCGCCTCGCCCAAATATGCGGGCGGCAGCGAGTGTCGCCCGCTAACGCAAATCGCAGTGATTGAGGCCATCGCGCAAGCCGACGGGTCGGCGGGCTGGAACCTGATGATCGGGGTCGAGGTTCAAGGGTTTGCGGCGGCGGCGTTCCCACCGGAACTGGCGCATCGTTATTTCAGTGCACCCGAAACCATCATCGCCGGTGCGCTCAACCCGATGGGCCGGGCGGAACCGGTGTCTGGCGGTTTGCGGCTTAGCGGGCGCTGGCCGATGGCGAGCGGTTGCCAGAATGCCGATTATTTCTGGGGCCAGTGTCTGGTGATGGACGGCGGAAAACCCGCGCGGCGCGAAGACGGTACGCCGGTATTGCGCGAGGTCCTGATCCCCATGGCCGAGATGGAAGTGCTCGGAAACTGGCACGCGAATGGCCTGCGCGGTTCCGGCAGCCACGATGTACAGGCGACCAATATTGTCGTGCCCGACGAGCGGATCACCAGAGTGACCGAGAGGGTTCCCTTCGCGGGCAGTACGCTGTTCCGTTTTCCAACCTACAGCCGTCTGGCCTACAACAAAGCCGCCGTGGCTACCGGAATCGCGCGCGCCGCGATCAATTATTTCAAGATTTTGGCTACGGAGAAAAAACCGCGCTCGTCGAAAAACCTTCTGTGCGAACGCGGCGACGCCCAACGCGCCATTGCCGACGCCGAAACCCAGTTGCGTTCTGGCCGCGCCTTTATGTTTGAGGCCGTATCCCAAATGTGGGACCTGGTCAAAGCGGGCGAACCGGCTGGACCGGAACCTCGCGCGCTGGTGCTGCTTTCCTGCATCAATGCGGTGCAGGGCGCCTGCCGCGCCGTCGACAGCCTGTATGCGGCGGCGGGCGCAAGCGCCGTCTATGCGGATAGCCCGCTCGGTCGCTGCCACCGCGATGTGCATGTCGTGCCGCAACACCTCACGGTGTCGCCGCAATGGACCGAGGCGGCGGGCCGCATGCTGCTGGGCCTGCAATCCGACGCGCCTATCCTGTGACCCGTCGGGCAATAGCCGCCACAAAGGCAAGTAGCGCGGCGGTAACAGGTTACTAAAAGCGATGTCATCCAAAGGCATGCTGTTATAAGCTGCCGCATATTATCGCTTTATATCTGATTAAGCGGGAATTGAATTGTAGTAGTACTGGGGGACAGGTGGCGGTTAAATCGGGGGCGTCATTATCATTCAGGGACTTTTCCAGTCTGATCCCCTATCTGCGCTGGCTGGCGCCGTTGGGGGTGGTTCTGGTTTGCGCTCTGTTGCAGTGGTGGCAGCCGCCCTTTCTTCAGGCTGCGCGGGTGGCGGTGTTTGATTTTTATGTCGCGCAGCAACCGCGCCCCTATGACCCAAACCTGCCGGTTCGCATCGTCGATGTTGACGATGAGTCGCTGGAACGGCTTGGTCAGTGGCCCTGGCCGCGAACCCGCACGGCGCGCCTGATTGACGCCTTGCGCAATGCGGGCGCAAAGGTGATTGCCTTCGATGTGGTGTTTGCGGATCCGGACCGGACATCCCTGTCGCGCCTGTTGCCCGATCTTGCGGCGGACTTTGCCGCCAACAATATAAAATTTGACGCCGCAAAAATCGTCAATCCGCCGGACAATGACCTGATCCTGGCGCAGACGGTAGCGGAAGGAAATGTCGTTACCGGCTTTGCATTTCTGGGCTCCAGGAATGATACTATTCCCGCCGGAAAATCTATAATTTTGACCCAGGGAGAGGGCGCGGAAAACCATCTGTTGGGCTTTCCCGGGGTGCTGAAAACCCTGGATATCATTGAAGATGTTGCAGCGGGGAATGGCGCTTTTTCAGCGGTGCCTGATCCGGACGGAGTCATCCGGATGTTGCCGCTTGCCTATAGTTACAAGGGCGCGCTTTATCCATCGCTTGTTGTAGAAGCGCTGCGTGTCTATAGCGATGCAAACTCGATGCTGCTGGAGGTTTCGAGAGCACACCCTGTGTGGCAGTTTCTCGCAGGAGGTGGCGTACAGAAAATCCGGATTGGCGAATATTCAGTTCCAACAGATGAACGAGGCCGCATTCGCCTTTATGATAGTGGAAGTAAGGTGTCCCGTTACCTTCCGGCATGGGAAGTTCTGGCGGGCGAGACCGACCCGGATGAACTGGCAGGCGCGATAATATTTGTTGGCACCAGCGCCATGGGGCTTAGCGATATTCGCGCAACGCCGCTTGACCGCGCGGCGGCCGGGGTTGAGGTTCACGCGCAGATAGCCGAGCAAATTCTGACCGGAGTTTATCTTGTACGGCCCGCTTGGGGGAACAGGGCCGAGTTTGCGGTATTTATTGTGTTTTCAATTCTGATCAGCATGGCCAGCGGCCGCAAGCGGACTGGTTTGGCGAGCATCTATCTGATTATGGGCGAGGTGATTCTGCTTGGCGGCAGCGGTGCCGCCTTCGGCTATCACTCGTTGTTGCTTGATCCAGTGTTACCCGGCGTGGGCCTTTTAGCTGTTCTGGGCATCGTTGTTTCTGTTGGTTATGCGGGTGCTGTGGCGGAACGCCAGCGGGTGCGCTCCGCCTTTAACCGCTATCTGGCGCCTGCGGCCATTGACCGGCTGGTGACAAATCCCGGGCAGCTGCGGCTCGGGGGAGAAATGCGCACGATGACTTTCATGTTTTCCGATATACGCGGCTTCACAACGATTTCCGAAAGACTGGAACCCGAAGAACTTACCCGGTTCATCAATAATTTTTTAACGCCGATGACAAACGCCATTCTGGAAACCGGCGGCACCATAGACAAATATATGGGCGATTGCATCATGGCGTTCTGGAACGCGCCGCTGGATGACCCCAACCATGCCGAAAACGCCTGCCGCGCCGCGCTTCTCATGTTGAAAGCGCTGGATGAGTTGAACGCCGAGCTGGATGCGGTGATGCCGGGAACGAATCTGGCGATCGGGATCGGTATCAATAGCGGTCCATGCTGTGTCGGTAATCTGGGGTCGGAATATCGCTTTGATTATTCGGTACTGGGAAACGATGTCAATATTGCTTCGCGTCTGGAGGGGCAATCAAAGGCCTATTCGCTCACGGCGCTTGTCGGCGAAAACGCCCGCGCGCTGGCGCCGCAGTTCGCGATGCTGGAACTGGATCAGATAATTGTCAAAGGCAAGACCGCGCCTGTCACCGTTTGGGGTTTGCTGGGCGATGAAAGCATGCAGGTGGAGCCGGATTTTGCGGCGTTGAGCGACGATCATGCGCGGATGCTGTCCCGCTACCGCGCCCAGGACTGGGCGGCGGCGGCGCAATTGACGGATGGGCTTGGCCGCAATGAGATGGCTATCCGCCTGGGGCTGGTCGAATTTTATCAACTCTATGCGGAACGAATCGCAAGCTATGCCGCATCGCCACCCAGCGCAGACTGGGATGGCGTGTATGTTGCGTTAAGCAAATAAATCTGCCTTTAGCGCCTTCCTAGAAACCCCCCAAGTGGATTGCCGCCACCTGTGAGACCCGGCAGGCCGGGAATCAGGCCTGGTTTTTGCGTGGCGGGCTGGCGTCCCGCCTGCGCGGAACCACCAGCGGCAGACTGGCACACCTCATAGGTCGCCTTGTCTCCCATTGTCTGGCAACGCAACAGCAGGGGCTGAATTTTTTCATGGTTCCCCGTCTGCTGATATAGGCGGATGGCTTCCGGGATAAAACTGACCGGCGTATCATAGCGGCGGTTGGCTTCGTCAACAAAGCTTGCCGCCACCGGAAGACTGCCGGTCTTTATCGCATCGGCTGCCGCATAACGATAGCCAGCGATAGGGGGTTGGGGGCCACGTAAGATGGCGTCAATATTGGTGGAGGCGTCGGCGCGCCCCTGCCGGTTGGCAACTTCATACATGGTAAGTCTGGGATAGGTATGGTTTGCGGTCGGCCCGCTAATGGCTTGCATGGCAAGCTTTGCGGCCTGGTCAAGCTGCCCCGCTTCCATCATCTGCCGCGCCTTCGACGCCGCGGTATAATGAGAAAATACCGCCATGCGACGTTGCTGATCCCACTGCGCTGCGCCAAGCGCCGGGCGGGGGGACGTGCGGTAAAATGCGCCCAGATACTGGATGACGTCCGTCTTGCGTTCACTGACCGGACGGTGATCCTCGCCCTTGTTACTGCTGGCAAACGCCGTGATCGCCGTTGGCGCGAGTTTGGCCATCATGCCGCCAATGTTTGTGGCGGAAGGGGCCATCATCGCGGAAGAGGCTGCCCCCATCATGGACATTGCGTTTGCCTGCATGGAGGCTTGCACAAACTGATCCTGAACGGCGTCGCGCTTGGCGATTTTCTTTTCCCAGTCTTCCAGCTTCGCCATCATCGTGCCGATTGCCGCCTTGTTATACCCAGCGGCAATAAACAGATCAGCGCCAAGCAGGTCGGCTTCGTCTTCCTGGCCGGAAGTCCAGTTCGGCGCGATTACATTTTCGCTCACCGCATAAACGGCTTCTGCAATATTGAGAGAAGTCTGCCCGTCAATCGGCGGCGCGGTTCCTGAAAACTGCTGAACCGCCGAATATGCGCCCATCGCCATTCCACCGGCTTTCAGCATACTTTGTTGTGACTTAAGAAATAGGTCAGACTTGTGATGGTTTTTGAGAATATGCGCGATTTCGTGGCCCAGAACCGCAGCAATCTCATCTTCGTTTCGCAGATCACGCAATAGCCCCATGGGCAGGAATATTCCACCATCAGCGGCCGCAGCCGCGGCAAAATGTTCTTGCGGTATCACATATACATGGATGGCGCAGCCGGGCAGCGGCGACACCTTCAATAGCCGGTCTTTTATACCGTTCAGATACGAATCCAGCGCCGGATCATTAACGACGCCATAGGCAACGCCATCTATGCTTTGCCGCCGGGCACTATCCGCGCCACCACCACCGCAAGGCTGGCCTGGGTTGGCCTCGGCCCTGAGATCTTCAATCAGAGGCCGCTCCGGCAGTTTCGGCTTCTCGTTTTTGTCCGCAGCGAACGCCGGTTGGGCGATTGCGGCGCTGATAAGCGCAATTTGTACGCCGGACAAAAAACTCTGGAAAAGCGGGCGCATCAGCAGCCGTTCCCCAGGCCGCGGATGCCAAGTGGAACTGGCGCGCTGTTTGCCATTTTCTCACCACATGTGCCGGTCGTCAGGCCGCTTTCGTTGGTCTCTACCTGCAATCCATCCACCCAATATTTCCTGCCATCAATTTTCAGAAGTAACATGCCGTTATCACTGACGGCCTGCACGGGCAGGGGCAACGTAATACTGGCGGCATCGATCTGTGAGGCGGGCTCCGATGATTGATCGGTCGTAAACAGATCCAGGCTGGGAACTGTAATCCCAACCACGTCATAATTTGGGCGCTCCACCGCATAACCGGCAGACCATGTTAAGGACACAATCAATGCTGTACTAAGAGCTAATATCCATCGTGACGTCATTTTTATGGTACTCCCTTTTGCCATCCACAAACCACTTGAGTATGTTAGTTGAAGAATGGTTAACGTTTGAAGTTATTTTGTCACAACAATGAGTCTTAATTTTTATCCGGGCGGGCCAAATGAAAAAGTGCCCGGTTGTACATTTTACGCAATGACAGGAATGGCTTCATGGACGATGTACAGTCGTCAAATAAAAATAGAGTCTGCTTTGTCTACGTACTGGGCAGTATGGGGACCGGTGGTAGGCGGACTTATGTCGGCTGGACTACGGATCTGGAGCGGCGCCTTGCAAAACATAATGCGGGAACAGGCGCGCGCTCAACCCGTGGCCGGGAATGGCGGATCATTTATGCCGAACGTGCGGAAGATCGCAGTGCAGCCCAAGCACGCGAATGGCGCTTGAAGCGCGACCGTGTTTTCCGCAAATCGCTGGCGCAGCATATTTCCGGCGCTGTCTAATCATCCCGGTTTCACAACAGACATTATCGCACAATAAGACTGCTGTCAGGACCGCACATCTGTAAAATGGTCAGCAGATCATCGCGGCGCAGCGCAATACAGCCCGCGGTCGGCGCGAAATTGGGTTTGGCGACATGCATGAAAATAGCGCTGCCCCCGCCCTCGATGACTGGTGCGTCATTATGTCCCAACACTACTATAATATCATAAACTGGATCGGCACGGCTTAAGCGCTCCGCACTGGCGGCGATGGGCAGTCTCACCGTACAATTATAGGCGCTGTGGCCCGGCGCGTCGCACCAGCCGTCGCGCGGGCCGATGGGCGTTATCTTAAGTCCGGTGTCTGGGCGGGGGATGCGTCCCGCGCGATACAGAACCCAGCGCAAGTGAAACTCTCCGGCGGGGGTTGCGCCATCGCCTTCACGTTTGTTGTTACTGATACCGCCGCGTCCCAGGGCACAGGGGAACTGGCGCCCGCCTGCCTGTAACAAGCCACGGGCCGGGCGGATATGCGAGGAGACGCGGAGTTTCAATCCTGCCTACACGTCGAAGTCGCCGGCCAGCGCCGTGCGCGTTTGCGGACCCAGTACCGCCATATGGGCGTAATTTTCGTGTTCAAATCCCAGCATGATCTGTACGCCGGGGTCTCGGAACGCCTGGATCTGCGCGGGCGTAAACGGGAAATGCAAAAAATGCACGGCAGAGGTTTTGCCGTCTTCACGGGTGCGGTCTTCACCGGCTTCAGGCACCGCTTTGATGCGCTCCGCGCCGACCTGAATGAATGTATCGCGCTCAATATGTGGAAGTGTGCGCAGCACACGCTCACGGCGCACCGGGTCTTCGATTTCAAGCATCAGGGTGCAGACAAGTTCCGAACCCTGTGGTATCAGCGGATTATAGGCGGTCAGTTCGTCCTCAAGCTGCGCGTCGCCGCCTTTTTCGATATACAGCATCTCCTGAATCTGCTGCAGCATGGTGTCGAAATTTTCGAAATAAAAGGTGGCTATCGGACCAACCTCGACCCGGCGGCTCTGTTTCAGCTTGACCATTTCCGACCGGCGCTGGTTACGCACGGCGGCATAGTCATTCAGCGGCAGCAGATCGTCCTTGCTGATGGCGCGGCGCATTTTTGTCATGGTATCACCCCATAAGAGCGTGCGAGCAGTTCAATTGGATGATGGGCGTGTTCCGGTACTTTCGCTTCGCCCTCAATTCCTTCCATGACCTGCAATAAATGTTTTGCCGCCAACGGGCATTCGGAAACCACAAAGGCGTTGGCCTGTTGGCGCGCCGTGGCCGCCGCGGGTTTGCCGACTTTCATCGCCAAAGGCCGGGTGTTTTTCATGACGCCGAAGGTGCCGCCATGGCCCGAGCAGCGCTCAATCACATCCAGTTTTATTTCCGGGATCAGGCGCAACATTTCCGCCCCCTTGGCTCCCATATTCTGGGCGCGCGCATGACAGGCCAGGTGCAGACTGGCGCCGCCGGCAATGGGTTGCATGCCTTCCGCCATACCCGGCTTTTTGGCGATATCGACCACATATTCATCAATGTCGAAGGTGGCCTTCGACAGCCGCGCAATGTCTTTGTCTTCGGGCAGCAGCAGCGGCCATTCAAATTTCAGCATCAGTCCGCAGCTGGCGGTCAGCGTGATGATGTCATAGCCTTTATCGATCCATTTGATCAGTTCGCGCGACACTTTGTCCGCCTGTTCGGCGACGCGGGGTAAATTGCCCTGTTCCAGAAACGGCATACCGCAACAGGCGGGATAGACCACCTCCGTCTCGACACCGTTTTTTGCCAGCACGGCGCGCGCGGCCATGCCGATGCCGGGATTATTATAGTTTACAAAACAGGTGGCGTAGAGCACGGCCTTGCGGCCAAAAGCAGGCGCGGATTTGTTCACTTCAGGCGGGGCGGATTTTGACGACATCATAAAGGTTTTGGAATTAAATTTCGGCAGCTCCGCCTTGGCGTCTATGCCGGTGATTTTTTCCACTACGGGACGGGTCAGTTTATTGCCGGTTGACGATCCCCAGTTGACCAGGGGGGCCAACGGCCGTGCCAGGGTTCCATTGCGGTCCATTTCGGCCAACTGGCCGGGAACAAAATCCGCATTGCCCTTTTTATATTCGGCGGCACGATAACGCAGCATCAGATGCGGAAAATCCAGATTGAATTCATGCGGCGGCACATAGGGGCATTTGGTCATGAAGCACATATCGCACAGGGTGCAGGCCTCCACGACCGGGGCAAAATCCTTGCTGTCCACGCTGTCCAGCTCGCCGGTGGGGCTTTCATCGATCAGATCGAACAGGCGCGGAAAAGAATCGCACAGATTGAAGCAGCGGCGGCAGCCATGACAAATGTCAAAAACCCGGTGCAGTTCCGCGTCGATCTTTTCGCTGTCATAGAAATCCGGATTATTCCAGTCCAGCGCATGACGGATCGGTGCTTCAGTGCTGCCTTCTTTCATCGGGTATTTCCTTTGATTGGTGTGCGCCACCGCTTTGCGATAGATCCCGCGTGTCATGCCCCGGTTTGCCCGGGGCATCCAGCGCCACATGGCCAACGCCACATGGAGAGGCTAACAAGTGTGGTCCTGAATTGCCCGGATAAACCGGGCAATGACGGATACGGGGTTTCGGGTGTGATTTGATCCAATCACACCATGCATCGTCAGGCTTAGCTATCGAGCGTGTTCAACGCCTTGGTGAAGCGTCCGGCATGGGACTTTTCAGCCTTGGCCAGGGTTTCGAACCAGTCGGCGATTTCGGCAAAGCCTTCGTCACGGGCAGTGCGCGCCATGCCGGGATACATGTCCGTATATTCATGGGTTTCACCCGCAACCGCGGCTTTCAGATTGTTGGAGGTGCCGCCGATCGGCAACCCTGTGGCCGGATCGCCCACAACTTCCATGAATTCCAGATGGCCGTGGGCATGACCGGTTTCACCTTCAGCGGTGGAACGGAACACAGCGGAAACATCGTTGAAGCCTTCGATGTCAGCTTTGTTCGCGAAGTAAAGGTAACGGCGATTGGCCTGAGATTCGCCAGCAAAAGCGTCCTTCAGATGGCCTTCGGTTTTTGAGCCTTTG
>JAUSQH010000116.1 GCA_030652895.1 Alphaproteobacteria bacterium | reverse complement strand
GCTTTGAAGTCCGCGACGTGCACCCGACCCATTATGGCCGTATCTGCCCGATCGAAACCCCCGAAGGGCCGAACATCGGGTTGATCAACAGCCTTGCCACTTATGCGCGGGTAAATAAATACGGCTTTATTGAAACCCCATATCGCAAGGTGGCGAATGGCCGGGTCAGTGACGACGTTGTTTATCTGTCGGCGATGGAAGAAGCCAAATATACGATCGCGCAGGCCAATGCGCCGTTCGACGCCAAAGGGCAATTGCTCAGCGATCTGGTGTCGTGCCGGATAGCGGGCGATTTTGCGATGACCGCGCCCTCAAATGTTGACTTGATGGACGTGTCCCCCAAGCAACTGGTGTCGGTTGCCGCTGCGCTCATTCCATTTTTGGAGAATGATGACGCCAATCGCGCGTTGATGGGTTCAAACATGCAGCGTCAGGCCGTGCCCCTGTTACAGGCCGAGGCGCCGCTTGTCGGCACCGGCATGGAGGCGGTGGTTGCGTACGATTCCGGAGCCGCGATCGGCGCCCGGCGTTCGGGCATTGTTGACCAGGTGGATGCAGAGCGTATCGTTGTGCGTGTCAGAGAAGAAGTGGACGCCTCCCGGTCTGTGGTGGACATCTATAATCTGCGCAAGTTCCAGCGGTCGAACCAGAACACCTGTATCACCCAGCGGCCGCTTGTGAAGGTCGGGGACCGGGTGGAAGTAGGCGATATTATTGCCGATGGTCCTTCGACCGAGCTGGGCGAACTGGCGTTGGGGCGCAATGTGCTCGTCGCCTTCATGCCGTGGAATGGCTATAATTTTGAAGACTCCATTCTGATCTCCGAACGTATTGTGCGCGATGACGTGTTTACCTCGATCCATATCGAGGACTTCGAGGTCATGGCCCGCGACACCAAGCTTGGGCCAGAGGAAATCACCCGCGACATTCCTAATGTCGGGGAAGAAAACCTGCGCGATCTTGACGAAGCAGGCATTGTATATATCGGCGCCGAGGTAAACCCTGGCGATATTCTGGTAGGCAAGGTGACGCCCAAGGGCGAATCTCCGATGACGCCGGAAGAAAAACTTTTGCGCGCGATCTTTGGCGAAAAAGCTTCCGATGTGCGTGATACCTCGCTCCGGTTGCCGCCGGGTGTGGCGGGAACGGTCGTAGAAGTCCGGGTGTTCAACCGTCATGGCGTGGACAAGGATGAACGCGCAATGGCTATCGAACGCGCCGAGATTGAAGCGCTGGCGAAAGACCGTGATGACGAACTGGCTATCCTTGAGCGTAATATCTATGGCCGTCTGCGCGAATTACTTGTTGGCAAGCAGGCGTCGAGCGGGCCAAAAGATATAACCGATGGCGTCAGGATTTCCGAGGTGTTACTGGATGAGTTGCCGTCGCGCAAGTCATGGTGGCAGATCGCGCTAAAAAATGAACAGGCCATGACGGAAGCCGAAACGCTGAAAAAGCAGTTCGACGATTCAACCGGGCAGGTCCAGGCGCGTTTCGAGAACAAAGTCGAAAAATTGCAACGCGGTGACGAATTGCCTCCCGGCGTGATGAAGATGGTCAAGATTTTCGTTGCGGTGAAGCGCAAGCTTCAGCCCGGCGATAAAATGGCGGGACGTCATGGCAACAAGGGCGTGATTTCCAAGATCGTGCCCATCGAAGATATGCCGTTCACGGAGGATGGCACGCATGTAGATATTGTGCTGAATCCGCTTGGCGTGCCAAGCCGCATGAATGTAGGGCAGATTCTGGAAACCCACCTGGGTTGGGCCTGCGCGGGGCTAGGCAGGCAAATCGGCGCAGCGCTAGAGGCCGTGCATGCCGGGCGGTCCATGACTGTGCTCAAAGATTCACTGCGCCTGGCGTATGACGAGAAGATTTACAAAGCGGACATCGCGGGCATGACGGATGCTGAATTGCTTGAAATGGCCGAGAATCTGAAGCGCGGCGTACCGATAGCGACTCCGGTGTTTGACGGTGCACATGAAGTGGACATTGTCGACATGCTGAGTAAGGCGGGCCTGGATTCGTCGGGGCAGGTGGAGTTGTACGACGGATTATCCGGCGATCTGTTCGATCGTAAGGTGACTGTTGGGTATATTTATATGCTGAAGCTGCACCACCTTGTCGATGACAAGATCCACGCGCGGTCCATTGGCCCCTACAGCCTGGTGACGCAGCAGCCCCTGGGCGGCAAGGCGCAGTTTGGCGGACAGCGTTTCGGTGAAATGGAAGTCTGGGCGCTGGAAGCCTA
>JAUSQH010000525.1 GCA_030652895.1 Alphaproteobacteria bacterium | reverse complement strand
ATCATTCGACCCGGCGAAGAAGCGTGAGATCCACTCTGCCGTCACCAAAAGGGTCGACCTCACCGGCGACATGACCATTGCGGCACGCAATCGGCGCATCGAATCAGACAACGACCTCGACAGCTTCCTCGAGGCTTGTCTGCGGCTCGGGCTTATCGACGACTCCGGCAAGCTGAAGGAATGATCTCTTGCGCCCTGCCGAACAGCTCCTCGTCGAACTCGGCATTTCCGAGGCCAAGGAAATCGACCTCCTCGCCATCGCGGATTGTGTCGGCGTGCAAGTCTTGTACAGGCGGCTCGTCGGTTGCGAAGCCCAGATCATCGGCTTTAAGGACCGCGCGATCGTCTATGTGAGCGACGGAGCTAAGCGCCCTTCACTGGCGGCCGGAAAACGATCGAACGGTCCGTAGATATGGAAATGACAATCGCAGCTACCTTCGGGCAAACGGTATTCCATGCAAAGAAAATCCTGTTCAGATGACGAATTTGGCCACGACGACACAGACCCAAGGCACGCGAGCGCCGTTGATGTCGAAAGGTTGCGAGGACGGCTTAATAAGACCGCGGAGCTCGAGCTGCGACTGGTCGAACGAAACGACATCGGTCAAACGCGACCGATAGGGCGATACCCAACTTCATGACGCCTCCCTGTTATCCCTTTTGTTTCTCGAATGGCTGCCACACGGCCCACCGCATCGAGTGGAGAGCGCGGGCCTGCCATCGGGCTCAGGGAAAAACACTAAGCCGGGCCCAGCTTCGCGTCTACTAACTTACGTATATGTAGTTCTATTTACATATATATGTAATCAGCTCCATGTTCCAGCAAACGACCCGCAAGGAAAGCATGATGTTTAATGGTGAGGAATTGTTTTGACGAACGTTCATACGAAAGCTATCTTCTGAGCTTACATTCCACATATATGTAATTATGAACGCCAGCATCAAATCGGCAAGACGAATTTTCGAAGTGCTCGAGTACTTCGAAGATGTGAAGCGGCCTGTGTCGCTGAAGGAAGTCGCGACGAAATGCGACTATCCGACATCCAGTGCCGCAGCTCTGCTGAAGAGTATGGCGGTGCTGGGTTACCTGTTCTACGACAGCTACAATCGCACCTACATGCCGACGATGCGGATCGCCCAGATGGGCCGATGGCTGGACGCCGGCCTGTTCGGCGACAGCGCCTTCCTTGCGCTGGTCGACTTCGTGCACAAGGAGCTAGACGAACTCGTCAGCATCAGCACGCAATCCGATTTGCATGCGCAATACATTCACTGCCTGCAAACCAGCAAACGCCTGCGCTTCGAAGTAAAGCCTGGTGACGTTCGGCCGCTGGCGATCAGCGGCATCGGACGCACCATGCTGAGCGGTCACACCGACGTCGAGATCGCCCGGCTGATGCGCCGCATCAACGCCGTCTGCCCTCCGGAAGAGCGCATCGAACTGAATGCGCTGATGAAAATCATCAACGGCATCCGGCGCGATGGCTACATGTTCTCCAAGCACATCATCGTCCAGGACGCCGGGGTGATCGCGATGCTGCTGCCGCAGCGCGATTTCGGACGCGACCTCGTCCTTGGCGTCGGCGGACCAGTGTCCCGTCTCGAAGAACGGCATGAAGAGATCCTAGCGTGCATGCGCGAAGGAATAGCACGGCTGCTTAAGTGACCGGCTGCTTGCCCGGCGGGGTGGTCAATCTCTCGGAAGTACGGCAAGCATTTAAGGTTCAGCATCACGATCGGGTAGGTCATCCCGGTCACAACGCCCGGCGTGAATCGGCCCCCCATTCGGATGACGGGAAGGATGTGAAAGAACACGGCATTGATCAGCATCAGCGAAGCTAACATCAACGGCGCACTGGGAGCGGGACAATAATCAACCGGTGAATCGCATCGAGCGCGCTGGGCAAGCGCGCGCCGAAGGCGCGCGGGTTTCGGCGCTCGTTCGGAGTTTAACCAATTGAGCCCGCCTTCAGAAACGGCTGTTCCATAACCGGTCATTACGCGAATTCATCTGAAGATGTGCGTAAACACAATTTTGCTCACAAAACGTCGAGATTTGGCTTCTGAACTCTAGTCGCGTTTTTGACAACGACTGGAGTGCGGCAGTGTCCAATGCGATCTTGCCTAAGTGGGCTAATCCCAGCCCTGAAGAAATCAACTTTGTGCAGTCGATGCACACGGTGGCTCAACTCCTGGCCCAGGAGCAAACGCCGCCCAGTTGGATCCGGGATGTCTTCAGCCATTTCGCGTGGCGCCTTGGATCGACTTGGACGAGTGAAAAGCTGCAAAAGACAAGAAAGGCGACTCTAGAATGGGCGGAACGGGTGGAGATGCTCTCAACCGAATTGGATCTTTCACTTCAGAATGCTCACCAGTTTGAATACCTTGGCGACGGCGACGCGACGGAGCCCGGCTGGCTCACGGAAAGTCACCGATTTCTCAATCGGGTCAGTGCAATCGCTCGCCGACGAAGACAATACGTGGCACCGGAAGGATCTCTGAAACGGGGAGTCGGCAAGGCCGCGCCGCTCGGCTGGATATCTCCCCAGCAGGAATGCGCCATAATCGTAACGGAGGTTTGGGCCGCTTTTTACGGCGAGTACCCACCCGGCGTCGTCAGCCGCTATCCGATAGAGCTCGCGGATTTGATCCGGAAGATAGAGCAGTACCGAGAGAAGCACAGAAAGAACAATGATCCATCTGAGGTTTCGCAATAGCGTAAAGAGTTGTTCCCGCACGGTCATACCGCTCCCCCATCAAAGAGCTCTAGGTTGAAAACGAACAAGAGCTGTCTTGCCAGCGCCCCCCAACAGCCATAACTGGCTCAAGAGATCTCAAATCAAACTTCAGTTCAGTACCTGGCGAGCATTAGGGCCTGCCGGCGGTGCGGGCACGAACTCCCTTGAGAGCTTATCCCGTAAAATCGACCTATAGTCGTTTTTTCCGATATACACAACCCGATTGCGATTTCGATGCGAT
>JAUSQH010000521.1 GCA_030652895.1 Alphaproteobacteria bacterium | reverse complement strand
GGTTGCGACCGGCTCTAGTCCAGAAGCTGACTCTCAGTTGAGACGCCCTATCGGGCCAATCGGCCTTTGCTGCCGTTGGGACAGCGACCGAGTAACGTCAGCAACGGGGCCGGTTGCAGCCGGTCACGATGCCCATGGCACCAAAGGCAGCTTTGTAGTGACTTAGCCCTATGAGTGCAGACGGCCAATAGCAGATGACGAGAATTTACTCATATATTTAATTCATGGGTGCTCTTGCAAAATAAGCTGCTCGGGCAGATTTCGCCTGCCAGCGCCGAGGCTACGACTGCTGGTATCAGCGCGACAATGACCGCTGTTGAACACCATAAACGCAATTAGTGATCCTGTCGAAACAGGTCACCCGAAGCGCAGGGGGGAGAGAGTCGAGCAGAGCAAGGTCAGGGCGTTCGCCGAAGTTCAGAAGTGTCTCGCATAGCAATCCCACTGCGGGTTCGCTGGCACGCACACATGCCCATTCGCCAATAATGGCGAGAAGTTCTCTGCGTTTCCACAATTCCTCTTCCCGTCGCTCGAACCAATGATCGATCGCGAACCAAGATCGGTCAAACTTGAAGTAGTTCGACACTTCGCTGTCGAGCGAAGCAAACAGGTGCGGCTTGTCCGAAGTGCAGTAGCCGCGTTCTGATTTGGCGATCAGCGGATCAATGTGTTTTTCACGCCAACTAAGTTCTCCAAGCTCATTCGCGACTTCAAAGAAACTGATGAGGCGCATCTCATCCAAATGGGCGTAGTAAGGTTCAAGCGCTCGCAACTGGGCAAGGTCAGTGACCCCCACACGCCCGTTGGTCTTTATGCCCCAACGCATGTCGATATATTTCAGCATCTTCTCTGGCTCTTCGCAGCTGGTTATCGCCGATCCAGCAAGAGCCACCGTTTCCGGCGTGGCAAGGTAGAGTGCTGCTTGAACGAATAAGGGGCTAGTCTGAAGCTGATTCCAGTTTGCGATGATGGTCTGGACGGCGAACTCATCGCGTGCGTCCATGAGCAACTCGGCAAGGATGGAATCAGCGTCGGTTACCGTGCCTGTGTCGGGCGGATTGATGCGGCGCCTTTCCAAGTAGAGCCGCACATCCTCATGCAATCCGACAAGGCCGACACGCCGAGCGTCGTACCACCAATAATTTCCGTGCTCGGAGTTCCAGATGCGTTGCTTGAGCAGCGAAACAGCCGATTGATCCCCTTTTGCCAGCCTTGTCCTCAGGGCCACATCCGCCAGCACTGGATCGGCCTCAAGCGCTGCAAGGCTGGCAAGCTCATTGCGGGTCGGCGTTTGACACCAGATGAGGAAGGCCGTCTTGCGTTCGAACCGATTGATCCGTCGGTTGCGCCAGATTCGCTCGATCGCGGAACGGGAGTAGGCGCTTAGTGCCCGCCCTCGCCATTCGGGAGACCAAGTGTCCTTGAGGTGATTTGCGAACAGATTGATACCGCCGTTCTTTTCCGTTCGCCGGTAAATTTCGGCGGCCAATTTCACCGAGTAGAGCACCGCGTCCGGCGAATCAACCTTGCACAGGATCGAGCCAAGGACATGGGCGAGCCTGCGATCTTGCCTGGCGCGAGCAAGCAGAAAAGTGATCGCGCTGGGCTCCGGCTTGCGTCTGAATGCCCAAGGAAGCGAGTAGCCTGCGATATCCCAGCGCGGATTGCGGTCGTGCTTATCCTTGCCTCGTTTGACCTTGGTCGGCAACTCAGCCCAGAGATCGCAAAGCGTATCGGCCAGCGGATGTCCGATGGGCGGGCAGCATCGAAGCGCAGCCCAGAGCCATCCAGTCGACAACGACTTTTTGTAACTGCGCGCCCATCGCGTAGCGAGAGCGTCGCACAGCGCAGAGTCCCCTATCTCTCCCGCGAGATTGAGTGCGCCTTCGAGCAGCTTGGGAGAAAGCTCACCCTTGCAGATCAATTCGGCGAGATCCGGGACGAAATTAGCGTGGCGCGAGAGAGCATGCTCAATCATGCGGTCACGCCAAGGATTGTTGACCCCTGGCTCTGAACTCGCACAAAGCGACGCGCCGGCGCGGGCGTCGCCATTGCGAACCAGCGCTTCCAACTGCGGAAAGCTGACCGGGAAGCGCTTCGCGAGGTCGGCGACGAACGCATCGTCCGCGCGCGCCAGATAGCGCATCGCATGGTGCCGCTGCTGCTCGGCCACGTCTGCCTTGAAGGCCGGGGACTGAATCCACCCATTGGCGGCTTCGATAACTAGCCCGCAGCGTGCTTCGTCGAGGCTAGAGTCTTGGAGGGCCGCGAACAGCGCGACCGGATTCCGTGTCTTGGCTTGGGCTATGAAGGATTCGGGAAGAACCGACAACGCCCCTCCGATCAGCCCGGCGTAGAAAGGTTCGGCCCAAAGCTCCGAGGTTAAGCGATCACTCTTGATTTGCCGCGCTATGGCTTGGGTCAACAACTGATCTCGTACGCGATCATGCCGATACATTAGCCGTTCGTCACCGGAGCCTACGCGGAGATGGATGATCCTCCCCTGGTCAATCAGCCGGCGGATCGCCGCTAGCGTGTCATTGTCTCCGGAGAGCCAGCCCCGAATTTCACGCCATTCGGGGAAGATCGTTTGCCCCTCAACCAGTTGCTCCGCAAGCTTGTCGAGTGCGTGTCGGAGATCACTCGCGAGAAGCCTGTCGTCAGCGGCCTCCTCGATATTCGCGGTCAAATAGGACTGGATCGCGCCATGCGGGCTGGGTGCCGACCAGTCGCGGTTGAGCCCTATGAGCAGTGGATCGTCACCAAGCGCCATCGCGAGGTCGTTGCGCTGAAGAGCGGTCAGCTTGACGCCGGCACCGCTCGCTCGCGCCCCAATGGCCTCGATGGCTTCCGAACGCTCGAAGCGCTCCACCATGAACGAATTGCGAATCACATGAACCTGTAGCTGGGGGTCCGCAAGTCCAGCATTGCCGCGCCAGATCGGGCATAGCAGGCGCCATTGCCGTGCGGGAGTGCCTCCTTCTGCATCTGGCTTGCCCGTGACTGACCAGCCGACGAGTCGTTCGATAATCCGCCGGGGATTAGTCGAGCGGTTGACATCCTCGACGACGAGCAGGATTGGCTGCTCGGGAGTTGCGAATGCCAATGCTGAGTAACCACATCCGACATCGAGCGCTGGCGCCCTGTGGCGCAAACCTATTGCAACCGCTTGCTCGATGGTACTTGCGTGCTC
>JAUSQH010000520.1 GCA_030652895.1 Alphaproteobacteria bacterium | reverse complement strand
TTTCTGCCTGATCCTCGCCAAAATAATACAAGGCCAATGGGCGCGGGTGGGCGTTGACATACTCAATCACCTCATCGATTCCCTCCTAATTTTGGCGTTCTGGGAAGAAAATAGTTGGAAGTGACCTTCCCCCAAACTTATATCCAGTTTTGAAGCCTACGCTTTAGTAATCTGTTTCCGGCTGAAAAATACCGCATCCCCGAACATTTGTACGGCAAAAGCTGAACCCCAGGCTGCCTGAATCTGTTTGCCGACAAGCTCCGCGATCGCGGATTCCTTTCCCCTGATCACGAAATTTTGATCAGAACCTAATTTTTTGCCGAATTTCTCCTGTTTTTTGCGGAATTTCACCTTTTCTTGATTGGAGTGTTTGTTAGCCACCGTGTCACGCTTTGGGTAGGAATGGACTCGTAAAATAAGAAGGAAGGCAAAACATGATTATGAAAAACATCCTATTTGCCACCTCGATCACGGCGCTGCTTGCGACAGGAGCGTTTGCCGGGGTGCCAGCTGAGGTCGCGGACAGGCTGGGTAAGGACTTAACGCCCATGGGATCGCAAAAGTCGGGCAATAAGGAAGGCACGATCCCAGAATGGACGGGCGGCCTGTCGCAACCACCGTCAAACGTCACGTACAAGATTGGTGACCGTCATCCGGATCCGTACGCGGCTGACAAGATATTGTTCACCATCACGGCCGCTAATATGGGGCAGTACGAGAAGAACCTGGGCGAACTGCCCAAGGCAATGTTCAAGAGCTATCCGGACAGCTACAAGGTGAATGTCTATCCGAGCCACCGCTCTTGCGCGCAGCCTCCTGCGGTGTATGAAGTATTGAAGCAAAATGCGCTCAACAGCGTGGGCTCTCCAACGGGTGCGGGGTTCACGGGCGCAATCCGGTCTACGGCGTTCCCGATTCCGAGCACGTCACAGGAAGTAATGTGGAACCACAAGCTCAAGTTCCGCAATTTCAAGGCGACCCGCCAGCTGGTGTTCGCGGCGCCGACCCGTGGCGGTGACTTTACCGCCTATACGTCGCAGGACGAAGTGTATCAGATGTATGGCGATCCTGCGGTGAAGGACGTGTCGGAGCTCGCCAATATATCGTTAAAATATATCGCCAACACTATCGCTCCGGCGCGCAGTGCTGGTAACGTGGTTCTGGTTCACGAAACCATCAACGTTTCGGAAGGCGCACGCAAAGCCTGGGTGTACAGCCCCGGCACCCGCCGCGTTCGCCGCGCACCGAACATCGCCTATGATAACCCACTGACCAACTCGGATGGCATGGACGCCACCGACAATTTCGGCGGCTATAATGGCGCCACTGACCGCTATGACTGGTCCTATGTCGGGCGTCAGGAAGCCTATATGCCCGCCAATAACTATCGCTTCGCCCAAAAAGATCTGCAGTACAAGGACATCTTGATCCCCGGCGGCCATCTAAATCAGGAATTTTTGCGTTACGAGTTACAGCGCGCGCATATCCTGGAGGCAAACGTTCGTCCGGGAACCCGTCATATCTACCCGCGGCGGCAATTCTGGCTGGAGGAAGACAGTTGGTTTGTATTGCAAAATACCGCCTATGACGCGCGTGGCGATCTGTGGCGGCTGCATGAGCAGTTCGCGATGACCTATTATGAAGTTCCGGTTTGTGACCGCGTCGGTGCGGCCACCTATGATCTGAATGCGGGCCGTTATCTGGCCGGCTCACTGGTCAATCAGGAGGCTCAGATCAGCTGGAATGCGGATGAATTGTCAGAAGACCGCTACACGCCGGACGCCATCCGCCGGCTGGGTGTACGGTAAACCACTCCCACTGCCAATATCTAATGCAAACGGGCCGCGTCAACAGCGGCCCGTTTTTTTTGTCTAAATTGTCGTAAAGCGTGACGTGAACTTAGCGCTTGATTTGCGATGTGAGAATTTTCCGCAGCCGCGGGGTGAATGGCGGGCGCATGAAACGCCCCAGATCGAAACGCCCACCTTGTTCGAAAATTGCCTTTGCATGGCTGAAATTCTTAAACCCGTCATGGCCATGATATGCCCCCATGCCGCTGGCGCCAACGCCGCCAAACGGTAAATCCTCCTGGGCGACATGCATCATCACATCGTTAACGGCAACGCCGCCCGAAGTGGTTTTGTCGAGGACCCGTTGTTTTTCTGCCTGATCCTCGCCAAAATAATACAAGGCCAATGGGCGCGGGTGGGCGTTGACATACTCAATCACCTCATCGATCCCAGTATAGGTTTTGACCATCAGCAGCGGCCCGAAAATCTCTTCCTGCGCTATCTTCATGTCTTCGCTGACGTCAAGCACGAGCGTCGGTGGAATTTTATGGGCGGGCTGTTGGGAGAAATCCTCATCGGCCGGATTTATCTCAACTACCCTCGCGCCCTTTGACCTGGCGTCACTAATATAGCCCTGCAACCGGTCATGGTGACGCTGATTGATGACCGAAGTATAATCTGGATTGTCTTTCAGACTTGGATACATGGATGCGACAGATCGTTTCGCTGACGTAACGAAAGCGTCCTCGTCGGCTTTGGGCACGAATAC
The DNA here is from genome assembly GCA_030652895.1 of Alphaproteobacteria bacterium. GTDB lineage: Bacteria > Pseudomonadota > Alphaproteobacteria > UBA11222 > UBA11222 > UBA11222. The sequence continues at coordinate 4,226 of JAUSQH010000520.1, read as the reverse complement.
ATAATCCGGCGCCAGGCAAATCTGACCGGCATTCAGCATCTTGCCGTTCATGATACGGTCCGCCGCCATCTGCATAGACGATGATTTTCCAATGATTGTCGGCGATTTGCCACCTAGCTCAAGTGTGACGGGCACCAGATTGTCGGCCGCCGCGCGCATGATATGCTTGCCAACCTCTGTCGCGCCGATAAATATCAGATGATCAAAGGGCAGGGCGCTAAACGCCTGTCCAACATCCGGACCCCCTGCGAATACTGCGACTTCGTTTTCGTCATAGGCGTTGGAAAACATCCGCGCGAGCAATTCCGCAGTGCGGGGAGTGTATTCCGACGGTTTCATCATTACCCGATTGCCTGCAGAAAAAATACCCGCGAGCGGCGAAAACGTCATTGCCATGGGAAAATTCCACGGGGTGATCAACCCGACAGTGCCAAGCGGCTGATATTCCACCCGCGACTTCGCCCCGGTCAGATTAAACGGAAACATAGTAGAGCGTTTTTCTGGCCGCATCCATTTCCGCAGATGTTTTTTGGCGTCCTTCAAGCCCCCAAGACATCCGAGGACATCCGACATGATCGATTGATCCGTGCTGCGGTGCCCGAAATCCGCGCTCAGCGCCGAGCATATCTCGTCCTTGTAATCGACAACAAGGCCTATGGCGCGGTTAATGCGGTCTATCCGCAGTTCTGCACTTGGTGCGCCCTCGCGAATATGCGCCTGTTTTTGTCTTTCCAGGACTGCAAGCATTTGCGCGTTCCCGCTCACATTGCCTTCATTAGATACGTTTTCAACGACGCCCATATTAGATTTCCTCCTGGTAATGGGGCCCAGAGTAGCATGTTGCCCAAGTCCGGCAAGCAATTCTCAATATCAGTAATATTTGATACCAGCCGACGGGAAAGCGTTAATAAATTAATTACGCATAGTTGGCATAGTAAACCAAGTTAATGAATTCACCGGATTAAATAAGTATAGATGACTGTAGTCAGACACATTTCTGCGGAATCTGCGGTCGGCCATGCAGACATGGCGATACGGCTTATGGAAGAGCATGGCATCGAGCCAAATCCATCCAACTACCGCCTTTGGTTTACTTATGCGTCCGGTGAAAATAAAAAGCTCCGTCAGACAATTAGTATACTGCTGTCAAACAAGCGCGAAATTAGCGCGGCCATATGTGATGACCTCTATTATCAGTTTTTTCAGAGCCTGGATGATGTAGCGCAGTTAGCCAATGTCACCACGGACATCGAAAGCCAGTTGGTTGAATTGATGTCCAGTCTTTCAAATGCCGGCGTGGAGACTTCGCAGTTTGGCCAGGCGCTTGACGGGGCCTCGAAAGCACTCAAAGTTTATCCGCATGCGGAAGGTGGCCTACGCCCTATCGTCAATTTACTCATGACCGCTACACGGCAAATGGAGACGCGTAATCAAAATCTTCAAACCCATTTGCAAAGGTCAGGCGACCAAATCACGGAATTGAAGTCCACCATCGAAACAATCCATGCAATTTCAGTGACCGATCAGCTTACGGATATTGGCAACCGCCGGTCCTTCGATGATCACTTACGTGAATACGCCATGCAAGGTATGGAAGCCGGAGAACCGCTTTGCCTGTTATTCCTGGACATAGACAAATTCAAAAACTTTAACGATACATGGGGCCATTTGCTTGGCGATCACGTGTTGCGGCTGTTTGCTTCGTGCATGCAAAAAACGGTGGGAAGCAAGGGTTTCTGCGCCAGGTATGGTGGTGAGGAATTCGCCGTTCTGTTGCCGAATACAGATATTCCCGAAGCGATAAAGGTTGCCAATGCAATCCGAAAGTCCATTTCCGGCAGGGAAATAGTCAATCGTTCCAATGGCCAAAAAGTGGGTACGGTTACTGTATCCATTGGCGCAGCCCAATTTGCACAAGGCGAACCGCTTACGGCGCTCGTCGAGCGCGCCGATGCCGCCCTTTATGCCGCAAAGGAAAACGGCCGCAACAGGGTTATTTGCGAAAATGAATTACAGAGCCTGCAACAAAGGCGTGACACAGTGTCTCCGCATGCCCCGGAGCCAACTAAAATACCGGGCGCTTCTTGAGTGCTAATTGCGGTCGTCGCGATCACTATTCTATATTCCCAAAGTGTGCTTAACTCATTGTTTCCGAATAAACACGGGGCAGGCAGCAATGGAATACCAACATATCCTATTCACGCGTTCCGGTGGGGTCGGTCATATCTCGTTTAATTCGCCAGCAACCCTCAATGCGCTGACCCGTTCTATGCTGCATGAGTTTGAGGCGGCGCTGGATATTTGTGGTGCGGCGGATGGCGGTATTCGTTGTTTGTTACTAACGGGTGAAGGGCGGGCATTTTCTTCGGGCATGAATTTGGCGGATCCGGGGGGGCCAAAACTGCCGCTGCCCGACGCAGGTCAGGTGCTGGACGAAATTTTCAATACTCTCCTGCTGAAACTGCGCGATATGGAAATTCCCATCGTTGTTGGGTTGCAGGGAGCGACTGCGGGGATCACCATGAGTATCGCGCTTATGGGAGACATTATACTGGCGGCGCGCTCGGCCTATCTGTTACAGCCTTTCGCCAATATCGGCCTGATACCGGATGGCGGCGCCACCTGGTTGCTGCCGCGCATGCTGGGGAAGGCGCGGGCGTTTGAGTTGTCTCTGTTGGGGGATCGCCTGCCCGCAGAAAAGGCGCTGGCCTGGGGACTGATTAACGATGTCCATGATGACGATAAATTGCGTGATGCGGCCATCGCCATGGCGCGCCGTCTGGCGCAGGGCCCAACCCGCGCATACGCGTTAACCCGCAAGGCGTTCTGGGAAGGATTCGATAATACGTTCAAGGAGCAACTGCTTGTGGAGCGTATGTACCAGCGCACCGCCAGCCGAACCGACGACGCTGCGGGCGCCGTGCGGGCATTTTTGGCGAAAAAACCGCCCGTGTTCACGGGCCGGTGAGGGGTGTTACGGGGAATGCGCCTGCGGAATGAAGGGCAAAGTTTCGGCCTGATCGCAAGACTGTTTCACTGGAGTGCGGCGCTGCTGGTTCTCGCGCTGCTTCCCCTTGGCTGGTACATGCATGATCTGCCACTTGGGCTGGAGCGGTTTCGTTATGTGGAGTTGCATAAATCACTGGGGCTGCTCGTGCTGGCGCTGATGATCGGGCGCAGCGCCTGGCGGGCGTTTAATCCACCGCCGCCTTTGCCGGATGATTTACCGGCGTGGGAACGCCATGCGGCCGCGCTCACCCATTGGGCGATCTACGCGCTGTTATTCGCGCAGATTCTATGCGGCATGGGTTACGTGTGGGCTGCAAATTCACCGCTTACTTTTTTTGGGTGGTTTGCCCTGCCCAGCCCTGTTGCTCCGGACAGACCTCTGAGAAATCTGATGGGAACAGTGCACGATTGGCTCGCCTATGTTATTGTGGCCGTGCTGGTCATGCATATTGGCGCTGCGCTGCGGCATCATTTCATTTTGAAGAACAATATTTTGCGGCGGATGCTGATGGTCGCGGTGGTGGTTTTCGCTGGCGCCTACGGTGCGCCGGTCAGTGCAGCCACATGGAATGTGCTGCCGTCAAGCGAACTGTTATTTCACTTTACGCAGAGTGGCATGTCCTTCACGGGAAAATTCGAGCGTTTTGAAACCCGCATTGAATTTGATCCCGACAGGCTGGAAGATACCCGCATAGATGTGATGATCGACATTGCCAGCCTGGATACGCAAAATGAGGAACGCGACACCATGTTGCGCTCCGCGGAATTGTTTGATACGGAGAGGTTTCCCCGCGCGCAATTTATGGCCGATAAAATCCGTGCAGTTGAACCTGGTAAGTATGAAGCCGTGGGGGTGCTGACCATTCGGGATATTACCCTGCCTGTTGTGTTACCGTTTACGTTGCAGATTGAAAAGCATTCCGGCGACGGTGACAGTAAAGCGACAGCGGCTGGTGTTGTCACGATTTCGCGTCGCGATTTCGGCCTGGCCCGCGGGCAGTGGGAAGCAACGGGGATAGTTGCCGATGAAATCAAAATAGAAATCAAACTGGAGGCAATACAACAGCGTTAAGCCATACAGGCAATCAAAAGGGAGAAACAGCAATGCGGAACATAAAACTAAAGGTGGTTGCAATCGGCGTGGCGATGGCCATCGCAGGGCCGGTTTTCACGGCAAATGCCGCCGAGAAATTCCTGCTAGACCCCACCCATGCGAG
>JAUSQH010000518.1 GCA_030652895.1 Alphaproteobacteria bacterium | reverse complement strand
GGCCTCGAACAAGGTCCAAAGGACGGTAAAGTTGAAGATTTCTTCGCGGTCCGGTTCGGGCAACGCCTGATACCCCGGAACTTTCGCCAGAAGCCATTGCATCACCATAAAGGTCGTCCCTGTCAGTCGTTCCCATAGTCTGGTTCGAAATCCATTTCGCGGTCCTGCTGATCCTCGTAGATGTAGTTCAAGCCTGCGGCATCGATCTCGTCGTTGCCGATGAGAGTCAGATCGCAGGTAGGGCAACGAAACTCTTCGCCGATGAATTCTCGGTCGACGATCTCCCACATGGCGTGCTCGTCGTGTTCTTCGCTGATGTCCTCCCCGGTCTGTTCGCCCGTCATGAAGGCGCGGCAATTGCAAGCGGGACAGACATCTATCCAGATCTCGTCATAGCTGCCTTTGAAGAGGCCGGACTGCTGTTCCGGCACGCGCAATTTAGCTTCTGCAGCTAGACGGTCCCGCTCGGATTTCTTTAGGCCCTCGAACCGTTCCTTAGCCGCCTCGACGCGAAGTTCTACGGCCGCCTCGAGCGCCATGCCAGCCTCATCAAGAACCTGACGAGGCGCTTGCGCGTCTGCGGCGCCGAGCCACTGTTCCAAGGACGATTCCATATGATTGAGTATGGTGTCGCACGCATGCCAATAGCGCGATTCCCAAGCCTCCAAACGCATGGTTTTGAACGGCAGGTCCGCGGAATGGAGTTCGGTGTTGCGGCGTTCTGCAATCTCGCCGCAAAAGTCCTGAATTTTCGTATCGAACCTAGGCACGAGGTGGACGAGCCGTTGGAACAGCGTCTTGGCGGCGATCGTTTTGACGTCTGTCGTTATCTTGATTCCTGCAGCGACGAATATCGACTGCCAATGGGTCGGATCGACGACGAGACTTGGGTGCTCTCGGGCGAGCGCCGCCTTTCCGAGCAGTTCGAGTGCCAGCGATGCCCAAAGCTGGTACTCGTCAAGATCGCCGTCGCCTTTGCGCGACAACGCCCGTCCGATGTAGACCTTCGATTTGGCGTAGAGAGCTTCGTCGTTAATGGCGATGAATACGTTCTCAGGCATCGATAAGAATCCTTGCAAGGCGTCGGCCGGAACCATTGCCCGACGGGCCGCGACCGTGCAGTACACGCCAGTTGTCGATGACTAGGATGTCGCCCCGGCGCCACTCGTGACTCTGCGGCGTGCACCCGGTCAGCCGCTCCTCGACCAGTTTCAGCGCGGCGCGGCCGCGTGCGTCAACGGCCTCGATGCA
>JAUSQH010000515.1 GCA_030652895.1 Alphaproteobacteria bacterium | reverse complement strand
GGTCAGCGGCGCCATCAGGCAAGCGCCCACGCCGGCACCGATCAGCACCCGGGCAGCGATCAGCGCCGGCAGGTTGGGCGCCAGCGCGAAAGCCGCGCAGCCCAGCACCGCCAGGCTCAGCAACACCAGCAACACCCGGCGCGGGCCGAAACGGTCGAGCGCGCGGCCGAGCGGCAGCTGGACGGCTGCAAAGCCGAAGAAATAGGCCCCGGCCAGCAATCCCAGGTCGGCCGCCTGCAGGCCGAGCTCGACCCTGAACACCGGCGCCAGCGTGGCCGTCACCGCGCGCAGCAGCGCCGAGAGGAAATAGGCGAACGCAAAGGCGAAGAACACCAGCGCCGCGGCGCGCACGCTCAGCCCGCGCACGGGTGCGCTGTCGGCGCTCATGAACCGGCGCGCAAGGCGGTGAAAAAGGTCTGCAGCGCCTGCGGCTCCAGCCGCGCGCCCACCGCGGTCGCCTGGAAGACACGGGTGCCGCGGGCGAACACCGCCAGTTCTTCCTGGACCGCGCTGCCGTCGGGCAGGTGGCCGCTGATGGCGACGCGGCTGCTGGACGGGTTGGGCGTGGCGCCGGCCACCGCCAGCGGCAAGGCGGCCCCGGTGGTCGCGCCCAGGTTGGCCAGCGCGGCTTGCCGCAGCTCGTCCAGCGCCGGCGTGACGCGCGCCGGGTCGACCATGTCGGCATGGGCCAGCGCCCAGGTCACCTCACCAGCGCGGCAGGCCAGCAGCGTCAGCGTCACCGCCTGCCCGGCCAGCTGGACCTTGCGCGCATGGCTGGCGGGCTTGCAGGGCAGCAGCAGCGTGAGCGTGCCATCGGCGGCTCGCAGCTCGCGCCAGTCCAGCGTCGGCGTACAAGCCGTCAGCACGGTGGCGACGGCGGCGGCAAGCACGCGCCCGGACAAGGAATTCATGGCGCGATTATCCGGGCCGCAGAATGGCGGCCATGACGCCTTCGCAAAACCCCGCCCCCGCCGCCCTCGCCGGCATCCGTGTGCTCGACCTGTCGCGCGTGCTC
>JAUSQH010000508.1 GCA_030652895.1 Alphaproteobacteria bacterium | reverse complement strand
ATCGCCAACCGTTCATCGGGCAAGCAGGGGCATGCCATTGCGTCGGCCCTGGCCGCCTTGGGTGCCGAAACCGTTCTGGTTTCCGGCCCGGTGCAGGAATCCCCGCCGGCGGGCGTTACCCTACGCAAAGTGGAAACCGCGTGTGAAATGCTTGTCGCCTGCAAGGATGCAGGACGCTTTGACATCGCCATTTGCGCCGCCGCCGTCGCTGACTGGCGCGTTGAAGCCCAATCCGGCCGCAAGATCAAAAAACGCAATGACGGCAGCACGCCGAAACTGGCGCTGACAGAAAACCCCGACATCTTGCTTGCATTAAGTGCGGCGCAGCCCGCGCGGGCGCGCCTGGTCATCGGTTTTGCGGCGGAAACCAATGATGTGGTCACCCACGCCACGGAGAAACGCGCGCGCAAAGGCTGCGACTGGATTGTCGCCAATGACGTATCGCCGGAAACCGGCATTATGGGCGGCGATTTCAACACTGTGCATTTGCTGACAGGCGATGGCGTCGAGGACTGGCAGCCCATGACCAAGACCGAAGTGGCGCGCCGTCTGGCCGAGCGTATCGCCGATCATTTCGCGCAAAGCTGATGCTGACCGTTTCATTCCGCCGATTACCGCATAACCCGGAATTACCGTTGCCGGCTTACGCAACCCCAGGGGCGGCTGGGCTTGATCTGTGCGCTGCGGTGCCTGCCCATGATCCGCTGGTTCTGGCGCCGGGCGACAGGGCGCTGATCCCGACCGGTCTGGCCATGGCGCTGCCGTCTGGATATGAGGCGCAGATACGGCCCCGATCCGGGCTGGCGCTTAAATATGGAATCACTGTGCTTAATTCACCCGGCACCATCGACTGCGATTATCGGGGTGAGGTTGGTGTTGTTTTACTCAACACCGGCAAGGCGGCATTTACAATTGCGCGCGGTGAACGTATTGCGCAGATGGTGATAGCAGCCGTTACCCAGGCGCAGCCGGTAGAAGTTACCGACTTGCCCGAAACCGGCCGTGGCGCGGGCGGTTTCGGCTCAACAGGCTAATTACAGGTTTAAGAACAGATGCTCCGGCTAACCAAGAAAATGCGTTTCGCCCTGGAGGCGGTGGTGGACATTGCCTATAATGCCAGGCCGGAACCGGTGCAATCGCGTGAGATAACGAAACGTCAGGGTATTCCGCAGCGTTATCTCGAACAGGTGATGCAGCAGCTGGTTCATGCCAACATCCTGAAAGGTGTGCGTGGCCCGCGCGGCGGCTATACGTTGGCGCGGGAGCGCAGGCGTATCAGCGTTGGCGAAATAATCCGCGTTATCGGTGATAGTGATGACAACGATCCGGAAAAAATGGAAACCGTTTCCGCGCTGGGACAAACTGTCATCAATCCCCTGTGGGATGAGATGCAGACCGAAATGATGCGCCGTTTTGATGACATCTCGATTGAAGATTTATGCAAACGCGCAGATGCTCTGAGGATTGCGCCCGAACAGCGCAGGCAGGCCGACTTCAATATATGATTTGATCGAATAGGAGCCAGGAATAATGAGCGAGAAAAAACAGCCCGGTCGTGGCCGCATCTATAACAGCATCACCGAAACCATTGGTGATACGCCCTTGGTCCGCTTGCAACGCCTGCAACTCGAAACCGCTGTCGACGCCGACATTTTGCTGAAGCTCGAATTTTTCAATCCCCTGGCCAGCGTCAAGGACCGCATCGGCGTCGCCATGATCGAAGACATGGAAGCCAGGGGAAAGCTTAATCCCGACACGGTGATTATTGAGCCGACATCGGGTAACACAGGCATCGCTCTGGCATTTGTGTGCGCCTCCAAGGGCTACAAGTTAATTCTGGTAATGCCCGACAGTATGTCCATAGAACGGCGTAAAATGTTTGCGCTGCTGGGTGCGCAACTGGAATTGACGCCAGCCGCAAAAGGTATGCGTGGCGCAGTTGCGCGGGCCGAGGAGCTGATGGCGGATTATCCAGGATCCGTAATGCCGCAACAATTTGAAAATCCGGCCAATCCGGAAATTCACCGCCGCACCACGGCAGAAGAAATCTGGAACGATACCGGCGGAAAGGTCGATGTGGTGATATCAGGTGTTGGTACGGGCGGCACGTTTACCGGCGTTGGTTCGGTGTTGAAAAAACGCAAGCCAAGCCTGAAAATGATTGCCGTGGAGCCAGAAGACAGCCCGGTGCTGTCGGGCGGCGCCGCGGGCCCGCATAAAATTCAGGGTATCGGCGCGGGCTTTATTCCCGACAATCTGGATCGTTCTCTGGTCGATGAAGTAATCACCATCGGCAATGAAAACTCGTTCGAGATGGCCCGCAAGCTGGCGCGCCTCGAAGGCATTCCGGGCGGAATTTCATCGGGCGCCGCGGTGGCGGCGGCGCTGGAAGTTGGCGCGCGGCCGGACATGAAAGGCAAAACCATCGTTGTGATCATTCCATCTTTCGCGGAACGCTATCTGTCGACCGCATTGTTCGAGGGATTGTGAGCAGCCTTACAGACGATCAGATAGAGCGGTACGCCCGCCACATCATGCTGCCGGAGGTTGGCGGCGCGGGGCAGTCACGGCTGCTCGCCTCTAAAGTATTATTGGTGGGTGCGGGTGGTCTGGGCTCTCCGCTGGCACTGTATCTGGCGGCAGCAGGGGTTGGCACGATAGGCATTG
>JAUSQH010000110.1 GCA_030652895.1 Alphaproteobacteria bacterium | reverse complement strand
CAGCGTGAACCCATGCCAGACAATGTTACGGCGGCTGTCATTGAAGCTGAAAGCGATCAGCGCGAAAATAGGGGTGTACAGAAAAATCAGTGTGCCGGTAAGTATCAAACGCAAGGGCCAGCGGCGATGGTACTCAAGCGGCCCTGCCGGCGCACCGCGGATTATTCTTCGGATACCATTCATTTCATACCACCGTCTGCCGCGTGCTTCGTAAACAGCCCGCGCATCGCCAGTCCGAAAAATGCCGCATACATGAGAAGAAAACTCAGAGCCGCGCCGAACGGCCAGTCATTTGCCGCCTTGAACTGACGGTCAATGACGTTGGCGATCATCTGACTGTCCGGGCCGCCCAGCAGGTCCGGCGTCAGATAAGACCCCAGCGCCGGAATAAAGGTAATGACCAGTCCGGATAGAACGCCGGGCAGGGCCAGCGGAACAATAATCGTGAAAAAGCTCCGCACATGGCCTGCCCCCAGATCAAGACTGGCTTCGATCAGGTTGCGGTCAAGCCGGTCAAGTGCGGCATAGAGCGGCAGCACCATGAATGGCAGATGCACATAAATAAGCCCGATCACTACGGCCCAGTCCGTATACAGAATTTCCAGAGGTGTAAATTGCGCGCCTAACAGTTGATGGCCGCCAAGCCCGGTCAGGGTCAGAAGCCCGTCTGCCTGCCGCCATATCCAGCCCAGCATGGAATTAATATGTCCGTTACCGCGCAGCGTCGCGATCAGCGCATAGGTTCGGATCAGCAGATTGGTCCAAAATGGCAGTATGATCAGCAGCAAAAGCCATGGCCGCACCTGTACGGGAGAAAAGCTGATCGCCAGCGCCACCGGCGCGCCGACTATCAGACAGATCAGTGTTGTCACACCCGCGATCCATAGGGATTTCAGAAAAATTCCCAGATAGAGCGGCTCCAGCGCGCGCGCGTAATTGGCCAGGGTCCAGTTGATGTCGATACTGGTGATACCCGTTTTTGTACCAAAACTGAACAGCCACAACAGCGACAGGGGCAACACGAAAAACAGCGCCAGCCACAGAGCGGGCGGCGCCAGCGCGAGCGTAAACGCAATCGGAGATTTGCGCCAGTTGTCCATCAAGCAGGCTCCATCAAGCAGGCTCCATCAGGCGGCAAAAATCCGCGTGCAGGAGTCCTGACGCATGGAGACGGCCTCCTCCCCAAGATAGATGATGGTTTCCGATTTTATCAGCGCTGCTTCGGGCGGAAAAATTGCCGGGTTCTGCGTATAGGCCTTATCCATCATGGCAATCGCCGCCTGATTGGGGGTGGCGTATTGCACGGTGTTGGCGATGGCCATATTGACCATGGGGTCATGGATAAAGTTGATGAACGCATGGGCGTTTTCGGGGTGCGGCGCGCCCCTGGGAATGGCCAGTGTGTCCTCCCACAATACGCCTCCTTCGCCCGGCAGCACATAGCCGATATCGTCATCCTCGGCCATCAGTTGCGCAATATCCCCGTTCCATTCCATCACCAGATCCACATCGCCAGACGCCAGCAGATCCTGACCATTGTCCTCGGCAAAACTTTTGATGTGCGGCTTTTGTTTGATCACCAGCGCCTCGGCCTGGGCGATCTGCACGGCGTCAGTGGAATTGATGGAATAGCCCAGATATTTTAGCGCCATACCCAGCAGAAAATCGCATTCCGACATCAGCGCAATACGGCCTGAATAGGTATTGCTGTCATATAGCCATTTCAGACTGTTGGGGGGGCTGGAAAATTTCGATTTGCGATAACCAATGCCAACGGTGCCCCACATATAGGGCAGGCTGAATTTTCGCCCCGGATCAAAACTGACATTGTTCAAAAAGCGCGGAGCAAGGTTTTTGATATTGGGGATCAGGCTATGGTTGAGCGGTTCCAGCATGCCCGCCAGCGCCATGCGTGCAACCCAGTTGTTGCTCGGTACAATCACGTCATAGCCGGGATTACCCGCCCGCAGCTTTGCGAACAGTTCATCATTGTCCGCAAACAGGTCCATTTTGACGCTGATGCCTGTGGCGGCTTTGAAATCCGCCAGGGTGGTCTCACCGATATAGGTGTCCCAATTATAGAAATTGAGCTGCCGCGCTTCGGCGGCGGCCGCAAACCTGGGAAAACCCGTGACACTAATTCCGGCCGCCATCGAGCCGTGCAGGAACTGCCGGCGTGACAACCCTCTCAGCAGTCCTGAAATTCCCCGGTTTCGACGCATCCTGACTGTTTCCTCTGAATCAACTCCACTTTGACCAATCTTGAATGCTTTTCGCGCCGGCGCAATAGGGTATTAAGATATAACTGCAAGACTCGGGAGATGGCGTAGGGAGGTCACGCAAATGTGCCGGTTTCTGGTTTATAAGGGCCGCGAGATGTTCATGTCGGACTTGCTGACCAAGTCCGCGCAATCGCTGATTCAGCAAAGCTTCAAGGCCCGCGAACACCATGAACCCCTGAATGGCGACGGTTTCGGGGTGGGCTGGTATGCGCCGGAAATCGATCAGACGCCCTGCGTGTTCACCAGTGTGCAACCGGCCTGGAGTAACCGCAATCTGCACCGGCTGGCGGAAAAAATCCGGTCCACTTGTTTTTTCGCCCATGTACGGGCCGCGACCCCCGGCCTGTCGGTGAGCGAGGCGAACTGCCACCCGTTCCAGTATGACCGGTTTTTATGGATGCATAATGGATCGATCAATGGTTTCACGAAGATCAAGCGGCGCTTGCGCGCTTCACTGGATGATCATGTGTATAACATCATCGATGGCACGACAGATTCCGAACATGCATTTGCGGTATTCCTGAATCGGTTGCTGCCGCATCTGGACGATTACACGGCCGATGATCTTGCTGAAGCGATGAACTTCACCATCCGGCAAATCGAAACCTGGCTATTGGAAGCAGGGGTTACGGATTCATCGCGCTGCAATTTCGCCCTCACGGACGGGCAGACCGTGATCGCGTCGAAATATGTTGCGGTGGCGGATTCCGATCCGCTGACGCTCTATGTCAGTTCCGGCGACCGGTTCGAACTTGTGGACGGGGAATATCGTATGCGGCCCACCACCCGGCGCGCCCATGCGGTGATTATCGCATCCGAGCCATTGACGGATAATCGCGGTGACTGGACGCCGGTGCCGAAAAACAATCTTGTGGTGATCACCCCTGAACTGCATGTGCGTTATTTGCCGGTGGCGTGAACGGCCTGCCTTTAGTATGTTGGCCGGACACGAGCTGACGAAAAATGGATACGATGCAAGTTACGATTAATGGTGAAGCCCGCGGCTTCGATGGGCCAATGAGTGTAGATGCGCTGTTGCGCGCGCTGGCGCTGGATCCGCGTAAAATAGCGGTCGAGCGCAATCGGGAAATCGTGCCGCGCTCGATTTACCAGAGCGTACTGGTCGGCGATGGCGATAAACTGGAGATCGTGCACTTTATCGGCGGAGGAAATATTGTGGAAGACAAACCACTGGTGATTGCAGGGCGAACCTTTACATCGCGCCTGATTACCGGAACCGGAAAATACAAGGACTATGCACAAAATGCCGCCGCCGCCGAGGCTGCGGGCGTGGAGATGGTCACCGTCGCGGTGCGCCGGGTGAATATCAGCGATCCCAACCAGCCGATGCTGGTGGATTTCCTTGACCCGAAAAAATATGTTTATCTGCCCAACACGGCGGGCTGTTACACAGCCGATGATGCGCTGCGCACCCTGCGGCTGGCGCGCGAGGCAGGCGGCTGGGATCTGGTGAAACTCGAGGTGCTGGGCGATCAGAAAACCCTGTATCCCGAAATGCAGGAAACCCTGGTTGCCGCTAAAGTGCTGATCAAGGAAGGTTTTCAGGTGATGGTCTATTGTTCGGATGATCCCATTGCCGCGCGCAAGCTTGAAGACCTGGGTTGCGCCGCCATCATGCCGCTCGCGGCCCCGATTGGCTCTGGCCTGGGCGTTCAGAACCCGGTAAATATCCGCCTGATCATTGAGCAGTGCAAAGTGCCGGTGATTGTGGACGCGGGCGTGGGTACCGCGTCGGACGCCGCCATCGCCATGGAGCTGGGCTGTGACGGCGTGCTGATGAACACCGCCATCGCCGAGGCTAAAGATCCGATCCGTATGGCCAACGCCATGAAACATGCGGTAATTGCCGGACGCGAAGCCTATCTGGCCGGGCGTATGCCGAAAAAAATGTACGCAGACCCATCCTCTCCTGTAGGTGGGCTGATTTAGCAATATTCGGTCTACCCAAATTTGCGCAGCAGACCGACGATCATGCGGGTGCGCGCGCTGAATAATGTCGGCGTGTAATAGCTTCCGGCGATGCGTTTGTTGACTTCGCCCAGTGTTGGATAGGGGGCGATGAAGCCGGTCATGGCGCCGATCTTCAGCTTGCGCGTCATGGCCAGAATCCAGGGTTGCAACAGCTCGCCGGCGTTCATCCCGGCAATGCCTGCCCCCAATATCTTGCCGCTCTTGCCTGTGATGATTTTCGCCAGCCCCTCGGTGCGGCGTTCGGCCTGTGCACGGTCGTGTTCATCAAAGCGCCAATGCAATACCCGATACGGCATGTTCGCCGTTTTGGCGTCATCTTCGGTCACACCAACCTGCGCCACTTCCGGGTCTGTATAGGTGACGCGCGGTACGGCAGTGTGATCGAACTTTGCGGGCGCGCGGAACAGTGCGCTGCGGATGACAAGCCCCGCATGATAGCCCGCCACATGGGTGAATTGCGGGCCGCCGGAGACGTCACCAATGGCGTAAACATGGCGGTTACTGGTGCGCAGACCCGCATCCGTTTTGATCCCGGTGCGATCATAATTTATATTCGCCGCTTCCAGATTTAGTCCGTCTGTATTTGGCTGGCGCCCCGCGGCGATCAGAAGATGCGAACCGCTGATGCGCCGTTCACCCGATTTATCCTTGACCGTAACCGTGATCGCTCCGTCGCTTTCGCGCTCCGTCGATACGACATCCGTATTTTCCAGTATGGCGACGCCCTCGCTGCGCATGGCGGCAATGGCGACGGCGGCCAGTTCAGGGTCATCCTTGGCCATGGCGCGGGAACGCTGAACGATCGTGACCCTGGCCCCCAGGCGGCGGTGCGCCTGGCCCATTTCCATGCCGATGGGGCCTCCCCCCAGAATGATCAGATGTTCCGGGCACATGCGGTTTTCAAATAATGTTTCATTGGTCAGGTAAGGAACCTGATCAAGTCCGGCAATTGGGGGAATCGCGGCGTGGGATCCGGTGGCGATAACAAAACGACGTGCACGTACGACCGTGCTGCCCGCCTCAACCTCGGTTGGGCTGATGAACCGCGCGGGCGCCTGGATGACGTTGCATCCCAGCCCGGTGAAACGTTCAACTGAATCATTGGGTTCGATGGCCGCGATAACGCTATGCACGTGGTCCATGACCTTGGCGAAATCAACTGAAATTTCCGGCGCACTGACGCCGAACTTGCTGGCGGTCCGCATGGATTGCGCCGACTTGGCCGCAGCCAGCATCGCCTTGGAGGGAACGCAGCCATAGTTCAGGCAATCACCACCCATTTTTGCCTTTTCGATCAGCACGGTGGGGGCACCCAGTTGTGCAGCGCCCGCCGCCACCGACAGGCCGCCGGAACCCGCGCCGATGACGCAGATGTCGGTGTTGATGGTTTTGCTCATGATTTTGCCCCTTGCATGCGCTTGTAAATCACCGGGATCAGCGCCAGTAACGCCAGCCCCAGGATGGGAAATAAAATTTCAGGTTTGAAGATAATGCCCAGATCCGGGGTTCCACCCGCATCGAAAACCGCGCCCAGCCCGTTACCCACCAGCGTATACACGAAAGTGCCGGGGATTATGCCGAACAGGGTGGCGATGACATAGGTACGCAGGCTGACCCCCAGAAAGGCCGGCGCCAGATTAACCAAAAAGAACGGAAATAGCGGCACCAGCCGCAGCACGAACATGTAGCTCAGCTCATTCTCGCGAAAACCGTCTTCCATCCTGCGGATTGCCGGTCCGGCCTTGGCGCGCAAAACGTCCCCCAGGGCCGTCCTGGCGGCAATGAACAACAGACTCGCGCCAATGGTCGCCGCGATCACCGTCGCCGACGTGCCGATGATGGGGCCAAACAAAAAGCCGCCGCTGATGGTCATAACCGCCCCGCCAGGCAGCGAAAAGGCCACAACCACAATATAGACGCCTGCATAGATCACAATCGCCAGCAGTTGATTGGCCGAGGTCCATTCGGTCAGAAACGCGCGATTTTCCCGTAAAGCCTCAAAACTCAGAAAACGGTCGAGGTCGAAGGCGAAAAACGCCACCAATCCCGCGAGTAATAGCGCCACTGGCCAAAGCCGCGTTACCGAAAATCCCGCTGCTTTGGGGGATATTTGCTTATCCTCGGTCATTTTTTCTCCTTGAATGGTCTTTCACGGGCCGGTGCCGCATTATTCGGCCCCAGGCCCCCCAATGTTACATATTTCATGAAGCGGCCCTTTTAATTGACTTGCGGCACTTAGTTTTCTATACAACCGCATCCTGTAATGGCCCGGCTCAAGCGCCGGTCGCCTGGTATTTGAATCTGACGGAGAACTCCCGTGAAACGTACTTTTCAGCCTAGCCGGCTTGTCCGCGCCCGCCGTCATGGCTTTCGCTCCCGTATGGCGACCAAGGCGGGGCGGGTGATCATCAACCGCCGTCGCGCCAATGGCCGCAAAAAGCTATCGGCCTAGATTTTTGACCGTCACGCCAAATTGGTGCGATGGATACTATCTTATCCGCGGCGCCAATGGCTAATTCTCCCGCCAAGCCTGCCGGGCGCCTGAAAAAGCGGCCGCAATTCCTGCGCGTAGCAAAAGGGGAGAAGGTAGCCATGCCGGGTTTGGTCCTGCAAGCCAGGCGCCGTTCCGATGTGCCTGGCGCTTTTATTGACTCAGACGCCACTGCATGCCGGATAGGTTTTACCGCCACCAAAAAAATCGGTAATGCGGTTGTGCGGAACCGCACCAAGCGGCGGCTGCGCGCAGCCGCCGCTGTGTTGCTGCCGCAATATAGTCGGCCGGATTATGATTATGTGCTGGTTGGCCGGATGACGACTCCAGCGCGCAAATTCGAGGCGTTGTGTGATGATTTGCAAAAAGCGCTTATGCGCGTTCATCAAGAACCGAAAGCAGTGAACAAAAACAAATGACCGAAGAAAACCGCAATTTGATATTGGCCTTCAGTCTGTCGATGCTCGTGCTGTTTGGCTGGTTCTATTTTGTCGACCGGCCACGCGTGGAGGCGGAACAGGCTCAGATGCAGGTAACGGCGCAGCAACCGCCAGCCTCCGCGCAGCAACCCGCCGGGTCTGATGTTTCCGGCGTGCCGCGGCCTGACGCGATACCTTCCGATGTAACCGGTGGCAAGGGAACAGATATTGCGGGTGCGCCGGTCGCCAGCCGCGCAGTTATGCTGGCGCGTGCGCCACGGATACCGATAGATAATGGGCAGGTACACGGATCAATTTCCTTGCTGGGGGGCCGGCTCGATGATCTGACCCTTGCCGATTACAACGAAACGGTCTCGCCAGACAGTCCCGAGATCATATTGCTATCGCCAGCAGGATCGCCAGAACCATATTATGCGGAATATGGTTTTGTGGCTGCAGATGGCGGTAATATCGCGCTGCCCAATAATCAAACACTATGGTCTGGCGACGTAAACCAGGTGTTGCGTCCCGGTCAGCCGGTCACCCTGCAGTGGGACAATGGCGCCGGGCTGAAATTCACGCGCACCATTGATGTGGACGAGCATTATCTTTTCACCATTACGGAACGGGTGGAAAATTCCGGCGCGGCGCCGGTCAGTCTGATGCCCTATGGCCTGGTGTCGCGCCATTACACGCCGAAGGTTGCGGGTTACTTCATCCTGCATGAGGGCCTGCTTGGCGTGCTTGGCGGGTCTCTCGAAGAGATTACCTATGAAGATATTCGTGACACCGGGTCGGTTAAATCTCAAAGTGCAGACGGGTGGCTGGGCATTACCGACAAATACTGGCTGGTTTCGCTTATTCCCGATCAGGGCGCAGATTTCACCGGCAGCTTTTCCTATAAACCCCTGGGCGGACGAGACCGGTATCAGGCGGACTATCTGCGTGCAGCGGTGACCGTTGCGCCGGGCGCCAGTGCTGAAGTCACCAACCGGCTGTTTGCCGGAGCCAAGAA
>JAUSQH010000108.1 GCA_030652895.1 Alphaproteobacteria bacterium | reverse complement strand
TGCGCAACATCCGGCAGAACCTGTTCTTCGCGTTCATCTACAATGCCGCTGGCATCCCGATTGCCGCCGGGATCCTCTATCCGACGTTCGGCCTGCTGTTGTCACCGATGATCGCCGCGGCCGCCATGGCGCTATCCTCGGTGAGCGTGGTAGGCAATGCCTTACGACTGCGGGTAACGCGCCTGTAAACTAACCGCGGGACTACCGGAGATTTCTCCGCGTTCTGTGGGGCCATGGCTTGACTAATTTCACTCCGCAATCGGAGGTGCGCTGATCGACCCCCTCCTCTGTGCTGTTGACCGGCCGGATCGCCGGCATTAGCGGCATCTTCGGCGGCCTGCCTAATGCCAGAAGCGGCGAGATCAGCTGCGCCTCGACCTTATCGCTGCGGGGCTCATCTGGTGCCGCTGATCGCGGGATTGATCGGCCATGGGATTGCATCCACTGCGGACGGGCGCTTCGCTGCGACCTTGGGGCGGGTAATGACCCTACATGAGATGCGGCCGATATCTGATACCGTTTGCGACTTGGAGTTCGCGTATGTATTGCACGATCGTCGCGACCTGCGGCTCGGTCACGTGGCGCTGCGGCGGCATGTCGCCGTATGGCCAATGGTGTTGCCGAACACCCAAACTTGGCCGCAAGAAAAAAGGCGCCATCAGCATGGTGCCCCGGATTGTAGAGGTACCGGCTGCGTTGAGCCCGTGACAGGTGGCACAGTTGGCATCGAAGGCTGTTTTGCCATTGATGGCGAGCATTGAAAGGGCCGGGACCTTCACGGCGACCGTGGGTCCCTTGGACGTTCCGCTTGGCGCCGGGAGTTGCCAAACGAATATGCCCAAGCCCGCAGCCAAGACAGCAAGCGTGAGGTATTTTGGGAGATCGTGAGAAACTTCATGCTGCATCGGCGCCTTCGGAATATGGCTCGCAGAGGGACGGATCGGGCGGCCGGCAGAAGGCCACGGCGACGAACCGCGTCAACGTCCGCCGTTTGCGCTTCTCCCTCGGTAGGCGGCAACAACCTGATCCGACGAGTTAACGGTGATCCAAGGCATCGCAACCTGAGGATCGATGCCGGCCACATCGACAAGCTTGTCCGGATTGAGGATCCGGAGACGTCGATAGTGGAATCCGAGGATGCCTTCCTTGCGCAAATCACGGAGCACCCGATTGACATGGACGCCGGTGAGACCTGTGGCGTCGCCAATGTGTTCCTGGGTCAGTGGAAGATGCATCTCTTCCGCATGATGGCCGGGCCAGCGCATGCGCGATCGAATGAAAAGCTCAAGCAGCAGGTGCGCGATGCGTTCTCGCGCCGAACGCTGACCCACGCTCGACAACTGATCGTAGGCGAGGCTGGTCCTGCGAGATCAGACGCGCGAGCTGCATTCCGATCTCCGGGCAGTCCCTCGCAAGACGTCCAAGGTTCTCGTGCGAAATGATGGAACCACGGCGTCGGTTAAGGCTTGGGCGCGGTAGCTCATCAGCGCGCGCGGCGTCGGCACAAAGGCCAGGACGGTGCCGGGAAGAGCGAACTGCAGAATTTGCCTGCGGCCGTCCTCCAGCAAATGGTAGAGAGCAACCGATCCATCGACCAGGCTATAGATGGCTTCGCCGCCCTCCCCGAGCCGGAACAGATCGCTTCCGGCCTTGACTTCGCGGTCGGCCGACTTGTATTGGCCAGCCACATGCAAGACCTGCCCTAGGTAACTCGGATCGAGACGCTCAATATGCGCTGGATTGGCCTGACGATCCTTTGGAATCTTTCTCTCGGCGTTGATAAAATCTAACATTTGTGGCTCCCGAAGTTCTCACTTCTCCTCTCTCACCAAGGAGGGGTTCGAGGACCGAAACCCATGCTCAATTGCGCTCCGACAAGTCGAAGGCTGCACCTTGGTCTTGAGGTCCTTTGCAAATCCAGTTTCCACGCGAAATCGACAGCTTTTGGAAGAACACGCACGAGCGCTGGCAGACCCCGCAAATCGTGACCCACCTGATCCGTACGGCGGTGCCAAACGCGGCTCTTTGGCCCGGCTGCCTTATTGCTAAGTCGTTATTTGCAGGTGGAGGGCGTACCCGACGCGGTCTGGCCGGACGGGCAGGATGGCATCCCGCCCATCGGACCCTGGCGGCTCTGACCGCTCGTCGTCGAACCCATGTCCTTTCCCATTCCCATTCCCTTTTCATGGCCCATCTTGTTCATCCCCTTCTCGTGCTCCATGTGACCCGGAGTCATCGTGGACGTGCCCGATGGTTGATCCGGGGCACCCGCGGCTGGTGCCGGGGTGGTCGTGCCCGGTTGCTGAGCCAGTGCAAGATTGCCCGTACCGGCCAAGGCTAAAATAGCCGCGGCACCAAAGACGTACTTTATAGGAAGTCGCATCGTCGTTCTCCTGCGCCGATCAAGCGGCCGGCTACGCTGATATCCGCATGCTGCGAACTGGAACTCAGCCTAACGCCTGACAAAGCCGCGATTGTTGATCTGGATCAACGGTCCGACGATCCGCATCGCCCATGCTTGAAGTCAGTTTGCAAAGTCTACAAAATTGTGAGACGAGAATGTTTGTACGAAAAATGCTCATAACCGCAGCTATGCTGCAGTTAGTGATCGCTCCCGGAATGACGCGGGTCATTAAGCCGGACAGCGCGCACCGCTATCAAGGCGGGC
>JAUSQH010000502.1 GCA_030652895.1 Alphaproteobacteria bacterium | reverse complement strand
GGCTGCATTCCTTCCAAGGCGCTGCTGCATGCGTCCGAGCTATACGCCCATAGCGCAGATCTGGCGGCATTCGGCATCAAGACCGGGAAGGTCAGCCTTGATCTGCCTGTAATGATGGAATACAAGGATAAAACCGTCAGTGATCTGACCAAAGGCATTGAATTTCTGTTCAAGAAAAATAAGGTGACCTATATAGCTGGCACGGCGAAGCTGACAGGGCAAAGCCAGATAGAAGTGCGCATGAATGAAGGCGCTACAGAAGTCGTGAGCGCCACGCATATTGTTATCGCCACGGGCTCTGAACCGTCCTCATTACCCGGCATCACCATCGACGAAGAACGCATTGTTTCCTCGACCGGAGCACTGGCGCTTCAGGCTGTACCCAAGCATCTGCTGGTGGTGGGCGGCGGCGTTATCGGGCTTGAACTGGGCTCGGTCTGGGCGCGGCTGGGCGCGAAAATTACGGTGGTTGAGTTTCTGGATCATATAGTTCCGGGTGCGGACCGCGAAGTGGGCAAGAATTTTCAGCGCATGCTGAAAAAGAAGGGCATGGAGTTCAGGCTTTCAACCAAGGTTACAGGCATTGAAAAATCCGGTAAGGGGCTGAAGGTCAGCATTGAACCGGCCGCAGGTGGCCCGGCGGAGATATTGGACGCCGACGTGGCACTGATCGCTATTGGCCGTAAACCGTATACCGATGATCTGGGGCTGGAAATGGTGGGTGTGGCGACGGATCGCGGCATGATCGTGACCGATCCGCATTACCGCACCAACGTGGAAGGCGTCTATGCGATTGGCGATGTGATCGCGGGGCCAATGCTGGCGCACAAGGCGGAAGATGAAGGTGTCGCCCTTGCCGAACTGCTGGCAGGCAAGGCCGGGCACGTAAACTACGCGGTTATCCCAAGCGTCATTTACACCGCGCCGGAAGTCGCCTGGGTTGGTAAAACCGAGGAGCAGCTGAAGACAGACGGCATCGCCTATAAGGCGGGCAAATTTCCTTTCGCCGCGAATGCGCGCGCGAAGGTGGCCGGTGACACCGAAGGTTTCGTCAAGGTGCTGGCGGACGCCGCCACCGACCAGGTGCTGGGAGTACATATAATTGGGCCCGACGCCGGAAACATGATCGGTGAGGCGGCGGTGGCGATGGAATTCGGCGCATCCAGCGAAGATATCGCCCGCACCTGCCATGCGCATCCGACCTTAAGCGAGAGCCTCAAGGAAGCAGCCCTGGCGGTCGACAATCGCACACTGAATTTCTGATCTACGCGAATATCAGGGTTAAATTCCGTCTTTTCCGCCATTTAGCGGTTTTTTGAAAAACTCAGACCTATCATTCTATGGCCATGCAATGGTAATTGAGTGCCTTTAGCAGCCCGCTAGAGGAATGGCTTATGTCACTTACCGGAATGCCCGATTATGACGCCGGGACATTACAGCGCCTACACGATCAGGACCGCAATATTGCGGCGGTCTTCGCGCGCCATGGCTACGGCTTTGTGGAGCCCCCGATTATGGAACCTGCGGAAATTTTTCTGGAGCAATCCGGTGAAGATATTCGCCGCCGTATATATGTGTTCAATGATCCCGCGGGAAACGAGCTGTGCCTTCGCCCTGATCTGACCATTCCGACATGCCGCATGTATCTGCGGCAGAACCCCAAGGCGGGTGATGAGCCCGCGCGGCTTTGCTACAACGGCCCGGCGTTCCGGTTTCAGCCGCCGGGAAGCAACCGGCCTGCCCAGTTCCAGCAGGCGGGGGTAGAATGTCTGGGGGATACGGATGTGCCTGGCGCCGATGCAGAGGTGTTGGCGCTGACGGTAGAGGCGCTACAGGCGGCCGGCCTGGAGCGCTTCGACGTGCAGGTGGGGGATCTGGGCCTGTTCTTTTCGCTGCTCGATCAGTTGGCGCTGCCACAGCGTTGGCGCGACCGGCTGAAACATCAATTCTGGCGGCCCACTGAATTGCGCAACCTGCTGGCGCGCCTTTCGGACGGCAATGGCGAAACCGCCTCGGCGGGACGCGCGGCGTTTCTGGAAGCCATCGGCAGTCTTGATGAAACAAAAGCCCGCCTGGCACTGGAAGAAGTGCTGAGCATGTCGGGAATCATGCCTGCTGGCGGACGTGATAGCGCGGAGATTGCCGAACGGTTCCTGGACCAGGCGGCAGATGCGAAAACGCAGGGGTTATCGAAAGAAATTGCCGATCTGGTTGACGCGTTTTTGCAGATTACAGGAACCCCGCAAAATGCGCTGGTCCAAATTGACGCACTTACCGCTGCGGCTGGCATCGATTTGAGCGATGCGCGCACACGTTTTGAAAAGCGTCTGGAACTGATGGAAAAACGTGGGCTTTCCCCGGACAATTTTCAGTATGTGGCGCGGTTTGGCCGGACCCTGGAATATTATACCGGCTTCGTGTTTGATGTGCGCGCGCCAGATATGGGGGAATACGGACAAATTGCGGGCGGAGGCCGTTACGATGCGCTGCTGCGGCGGCTGGGCGCGCGCAAAGATGTTCCCGCAATTGGCTCCGCCATCCGTACGGAATGGCTGCTGGCCGCCTGCGAGGCC
>JAUSQH010000105.1 GCA_030652895.1 Alphaproteobacteria bacterium | reverse complement strand
TGGTTCCGCCTCGAGTGCAGCAAGGCACGTGACACCCTAATTAATTTTGCGTTGATTTCGTATACTTAGGAGATTAACGCTGTTTACTCATAATTAACTATTTTGATCTCAATAGTTAACTTTTGCCTCTTGATAATTATTAGAGGGCGTCGAGAGCCTTGCCCGTATGACACAGTCTATAATGACAAATGGCCAAAACACCGGATTGTTTAAAGCGGCGTTCCGGCGGGCAACTCTGGCGGGAGTGGTTCTGCTCGGCGCATGCGGCAGCTTTTCCGAGCCGAATTTTGATAAACAGGATCGCGGCGCCGGGTTGGACCGGCAGGATTATCGAGACGCGCTAAAGCCGCGTGATGTGGAACGCGACGGCTCACGCCCGCCGCCGCCAATACCAGAGGCCGAATCTCTTGTCCCGATGCCGAACCTGGCATTGCCCGCCAATGCCCGGCTGGTGACGATATCCGTCAATGAAGAGGTTCCGATACGCGATGTGCTGGTCGAACTTGCACGCCAGGCCAATGTCGGACTGGAACTCGATCCGCGCATTACCGGCAGCCTGATTTTTTCTGTGCGCCAGCGCCCGTTCGAAGAAGTGATTGAACGCATTGCGGATATGGCCGACCTGCGCTCTAATCTGGATGGCAACGTGTTGCGCATCGAGCGCGACCTGGCTTATCTGCAAAGTTATCGGGTCGACTATCTGAATATTGTTCGTGAAACCAAAAGCTCCGTCTCCACCACCGTTGACGTGGTGGGGGGCAAATCGGTGGGCGGTGAAGGCAGCGGCGGTCAGGGTAATAGTTCTTCCAGTGAGGTCAGCAGTCAGTCGCGGAATAATTTCTGGGAAGAACTGGAAACCAATATCGGCCTGCTGATGAACCGAAGCGCGGCCCGTGAAAGTTTACTGACAACTAGTAGTATTGCGGCCCTCTCAAACACAGCCGAGACAATTTCTAACGTGCCGGGGATTCCCAATCCCCTACCCCTAACCCCGGCCGTCGCGCCAGCGGCATCCTCCGGCCTCGCAGAACAGCTAAGTAACGCGGTCGGGGCGGGATCGGTCCTCAACATTGCGGGTCAGGGGCTCGAAACAGCTGTTCCCGCGAATGGCGCTGTTCCCCCGTCCGAGGCGGCGGCTCCGGGGGTGTCGAGTGATCCAAGTGAGCGTTCCTTTAGTATCAACAGGGTTGCCGGACTAATCAATGTGTATGGCACCCAGCGCCAGCATAAAATCATTGACGACTATTTACGTAAACTGCGGCGTGTCATTGCGGGTCAGGTGCTGATCGAAGCCAAAGTCCTGGAAGTACAGCTTTCAGATAATTTTGAGAGCGGCATCAATTGGGCCGCTGTATTGGGTGCGGCAACGGGTGCCGCGCGTTTTGGAACCACGGTCGCGGTGCCGCAGTCGGCCCCGTTTAACGATCTCAATACAGCTACTCCTGGGGTCGTCACTCTGGGGCTTGATCGTGGCGACATTGATGCGGTCGCCAATCTGGCCCAGCAGTTCGGCACCGTGCGCACCCTGTCCAGCCCGCGCCTGACCGTGCAGCACAATCAGAGTGCAGTTCTCAAGGTAGTCCAGAACCGCGTATTTTTTGAGCTGGATTTTGAACGCACCACAGAAGGTACTGATGGTCAGCGCGAACGGGTGACAGTGGAAAGCAACATCCGCACGGTTCCCGAAGGCGTTATCATTACCGTGCAGCCATCAATCCATCGCGAGACGGATGAGATCGCTATGACCCTGCGTCCGACCATCACACGCATTACCGGAACGGTGAATGACCCTGGTGTCGCGATTGCTTCGAATAACACCGTGCAATCGCCGGTACCGATAATCGCGGTTCAGGAAATTGATAGCATGGTGACGGTGCGCTCCGGACGGGTGCTGGTGATGGGCGGGCTGATGCAGGATAGCGGCAGCGCAACGGAAACTGGATTGCCGGGTGTGTCAAGTGTGCCGATACTCGGAAATCTGTTCAAATCCCGCAGCGATATCAACCGCCAAACCGAACTGGTTATTTTCCTGCGCGCAACCATTATTGAAGATAGTGGCGTCAGTCCCGCAGATGTTGATTTGTATCGCACATTTGGGCGCGACCGCCGTCCGCTGCCATTTTAGCGTAATGCAAAGCGATCATTTCAGAATCGCCGTAACATTGTTGCGTTATATACTTGTCACCGCCCTTCGCGATCGTCTGTTTCTGGCGTTGCCCGTGATGCTGGCGCTTGGCGCGGCACTGGTTATTTTCCTCAGTGGCAACGCGATTATCGAGCAGCGTGAAATGGCGGCTGCGCTGTTTGGCGCAGGCAGCCGTATACTGATAATCGCAGGCCTGGTTTTATTTGTCTGTTTTCATATCCGGCAGGCCATGACGGGCGGCGAGATCGCGCTGATTTTATCACGGCCGATCTCGCGCGGCGCATTCGTGCTGATTTATAGCGCAAGTTTGATGATCGTCGGCTTCATTTGCGTTGCAGTCAGCATTGTACTTGTATGGTTTTGCGCACAACCACCTCTTTATGGTCTGGTGGTATGGGGCCTTAGTCTTGCACTGGAAACCATGCTGATGATCATGGCGGCGGTTTTCTTTGGCCTGATTCTCGACAGCGCCGTCGCTTGCGCGCTGGCCTGTCTGGGTTTTTATGTGCTGGCGCGGATGAGCGGATTACTGGGCGCTCTTGCCGGCAAGGCGGGCGAGATCGGGGGGCTTGATCTTATACTGGGCTATGGCTTCAAGCTCATTTCCCTGATCATTCCCCGGCTGGACTTTTTCAGCCGCAGCGAATGGCTGGTGTATGGATGGGATGGCGGCGAACCCGGTCTTTTCTGGGCGGTGCTGCAAAGTCTGGCATTTATCCCGCTGATCCTGGCCGCCGCAATGATCGATTTCAGCCGCAAGCGGTTGTGAGATGGGTGAGCAGGGTAAATTCAAACATGTGCCACGCCGTTATATTTTAGCGCTGCTGATCGGGCTGGCCGGACAATTGCTGTTCTGGTCGTTCGCGCATAATATCCGTATACCGTGGAGCGGGGTAAGCGTTGCCCCGACGCCGTTCATTGCCGGGGTGACAGGTCTTGGCGACACGCAGCTTTATTACCGGGCGGCTGGACTGGGCCTGCAAAATATGGGCGATTGGGCTGGTGAACTAACCCCGTTGTCCCGTTATGATTATGGCCGGCTGGCCGGCTGGTTCACGCTGCTGTCGCAAATGGATCCCAATAGCCAATTCGTACCTTCGCTAGCCGCATATTATTTTGGACTTAGCCACAATCCTGAGCAGGTGCGCCATGTTATTGGCTATCTGCAACAGCTCGCAGCAGAGAACCCGCGGCTGCACTGGCGCTGGCTGGCTTATAGCGTCTATCTGGCGCGCTATCGGGTCAAAGACCCTGTTCTGGGGCTTGAACTGGCAAAACAGCTGGCGGCTCTACCCGTAAGCGATATGCCCATCTGGACGCGCCAATTGCCAGCATTTGTGCTGGCCGATGCAGGTGAACGTGAAGCGGCGCGCGATATACTAGAAGCAATATTGGCAACTACTCCAGACCTTCATCCCACCGAACAGTTTTTTATTCGCAACTATATTGATTCGAGACTCGGTTTCACCACCGATTCAAAATAATTCAGTAAATTCGCCACCGCGCCGCAAAATTGTCTAATTTTTAATTGAAACCGTGGTGTGATAGATTGCACTGGTACAGCAGGTTTCGAGTGCTGACCTAATTTTCAACTAGTCATTACTGCCTATATTCTCTATCTATAGGCTTTGCGAACTATCTGGTAACTGCACCTGTATGACAAATTGTCAGCGTTCTAGCCATGTGGAAATAAAACCATGAAAAAGCGAACCGGTAACGAAATTTCTGTTAAGGGCTTTGGACAGACTGAAATGTCCGCCCAAAAGGGCTTCACCCTGGTGGAGCTCTCAATTGTATTGGTCATAATAGGCCTGATCATTGGCGGTGTTCTAAAAGGCCAGGAATTGATCGGCAACGCTCAGATCAAGAATGTGGTATCCCAGGCCCAGGCTTATCAGGCGGCTACTGTCGCCTTTAGGGACAAGTATGGTTCCTTGCCTGGGGACGTGGTTGGCCCCAACAATATCATTCCTAATTGCACGGCGGCGCCTTGTTCGCCGGGTGGCGCCGGTTTGGGCGATGGCTTGGTAGGTGCGACCGCCAACGCAAACTATACGACTGATGTTAGCGCCGCTGCAGAAAATGTGGCGTTCTGGCAGCAATTGGCGGTAACCCGGTTTATTGGAGATATTGAACTTGGCACGACGAGTACGGCCATCTTCGGCAGCCGGTTTCCCAGCGCCGCGACGGGTGGTGGGTTTCAAGTGCTTTATCAAAATACCACCGGGCGTCATGTACTGCGATTGGCCGGGACAGTGGCTACTCCTTCAAACGCTAACGGAGCCTTGCGGCCGGATCAGGCGCTGCAGATTGACCGGGTGATTGACGACGGTCAGCCCGTGACAGGTTCAGTATTTACCAACACAAACTTGTCTGATGGGGCTGGTACCAATGCATGTATTACAGTCGCCACCAATATCTACACATCGGCTAATAGCAACCGCACCTGCAATCTGGTTATCGACATCAATTAGACAGGACGATTTGCAACAGGTTCTGGTGCAGGCAAAGGCTGGGGGAACCCAGCCTTTGTTCCTTATGGAAGCGGTCATACATCTGACGGGGGAGTATGCGTAAGCCGCGAAAAATGTTTTATCGGCACGGGTTCACACTGATTGAACTTGCGATTGTGCTGGCTATACTCGGGCTATTGCTGGGCGGTGGCAGCATGCTGCTGCAGCCCCTGCTTGACAGCAACAAACGTACTGAAACCAAAGCCAGGCTCAAAGTCATTGAAGATGCGCTGGTGCTTTCTGCCGCCACAAATTTTGATTTGCCCTGTCCATCTAACCCGGCCCTGGGCCCAGGCTCCGCCGCTAATGGGAATGAGGCAGACCCCGCCACCGTCTGCAACAGACAAATGGCCTCGGGCGGTGTCCCCTGGCGGACGTTGGGACTTTCCGAAGCCGATGTGCTGGATGGCTGGGGCAGACGTATCAGTTATGCGGTAACCGGCCCGCTAACAGTGGCCAACGCACTGAATTGCCCTTCAGTCGGGTTTGGCCAGATTACCCAGGGCAGACTGGAAAATCGTGGCGCCAACAACGTGGTCGCTGGCTCTGGCGCCGTTGGTACGCCGTCGCCTACAAGAGCCGCCTACGTCCTGATTAGTCATGGCGAGAACGGGGCCGGCGGTTATCTGCCTAGCGGGGCGCAAACTTCCACGGCGCTAGCCTCTACGACCGAACTTGCGAATGTAAAACCCGTGGGGTCGGGCAACGCGTCCGCGGTGGTCTTTTATTATGAAAAACTCGCCGCCGGTGACGCGATTGTGGGCTTCGACGATATCGTCCGCTCACGCACCAGTGGGCAGATAGCCATCGCTTACGGATGCAACAAGCCATGACGCGTTGGCGGCATCTGATCCGGTCGGAAGGCGGTTTCATACCCATGTTGCTGGCGTTGCTGATTGCGGCGGGTGGGATCATCGGCCTAGGCGCCATCATATTGCGCGGAAGCACCGTGGGATTGCAGAACAGCAAGTCAAGTTTCGAGCAATTGGCATATCTCGAAAAAGCTATTCGCGCCCAGGTTTTCCTAAGCGGTGTTCTGCCTTGCCCAGCCCATGGGGATGGAGATGGTACGCCCAAACCCGCCTGTACAGGTAATAACAATGACGGAGTTGTGCCCTGGACCACTCTGGGCATAACACGGGAGGACGCGACAGACCCGTATGGCCGCCTGATCAGTTATCATGTCGATCCCGATCTTGTTGCAGGAAATATTTGCACTGGCGTCACAGCGAAACCAGGGGCGCTGCGCCTCAACCCGTCAGGAAACACGAGTCTCTTTGCACTGATCAGTCATGGGCAAAATGGTTTGGGCGGCTGGCTGCCAATCAGACAGCAGATGGCAATTCCGGCCAGCATATTGGAGCGCGAAAACTGCTCAGATAGCGTGTCCGGCGCAACCGTAGTCAGGTGCAGCAACCCGGATGCAAAGGATATCAGCCAGGGGCCTCATCAAGCAGATCCGGCCAAAGCCAACTATTTTGACGACATCTCTTTGGCGGCTAGATCGGCAGATTATGATGCAGTTTGCGCGGCCGCTCAATCCGGTGGTCCGCCCGGGGGTGCAGGTGTCATTCAGTGATATCAGCGGTGCCGCCCGGCCCGGGATTGAGGGTGAACTCGGTGACAGTGATCCATTCACAGGGATGCAGGGAAGAGATACACCGTGGGTCACCGTTGGCGAAGAAAGTGATCCGACGTTGATAAAAATTGGAGTGCGTGCGGGCGGTGGCACAAGTGCCGGCAGCGCCTGCATTTTTCTGAAAGATCCGCTGGCTTTACGCGTGGCGGGCACGGGTAAGGTTCTGCGCACTTACTTTGAAGTGGCGTTGCGCGCGGATGAAACCATGGATGGCAGCCGTGGCGAAGGGCTTGTACTGGCGTTTGTGCCGACCAAACGCGATTCCGGCCCGCCGCGCTACAATGACAGTCTGCCAATCTGTGGGGGCGACGGGCAAAATCTTGGCTTTCAAAGCGGGGCCAGCGGCAATTTTCCCGACAGCAATAAGTTTGGTGTCGAAATTGACACCCATTCGAATGCCGCATTGCGTTCATCCATTGCTGATCCTGTTAATAACCATCTGGCCATTGACCGCAACCGGGTTGAACATCAAAATTCCGCAGGACCAAAATGCGTTGCCGGGGTTCCAGGCAGCCTGTCCGAACCGCCAACGGGTTGCTTCGCACATCCTGGTAACCGGGATTGGCTGGAGGCGGGAAAAACCGCTTTTCATCAGCTTCGCGTTGAGGTGCACGCCAACGGCGCCGCCAAATTGCCCGGCGAATGCGCGTCCGGCGAGGCTGCCATTTTGGCCTGGCTATTTGAAAGCACCGGCCAATGCACTGAAAATTGCGATGATTTGCGTACCAATTATACAAATTCCGGGCGCCAGGCGGCGGCTTTTGTTAAGCATTGTTTATCCGTTCCGCATGATGATGTCCGGATCGGATTGACGACCGGATATGATAGGCTGTCATCTGAGCCTGTATTGCGCAATTTTGGTACAGGTAGCTATTCGTCTCCTTGAGGTAAAAAAAGCGGCTCCCATGGACGACAAACAACCACAATTTGGAATACCCTCAGGTAAAACCGGTCTGGTGCTGGACAACCGTCCTGCGGCAAGGCGTGCGGCTTCGGCGTCGTCCATGGATCTCCAGGGTGTCTCCCAGAACCCGCCAGCGCCGCCGCCGGAAAAGGCCAAACCCAAAGCGCGGATGGGTGACAGGCTGCTGGAGCTTGGCGCCATCACCCCTGACCAACTGGATGTGGCGTTGCGGGAAAAGTCCCGCTCCCCTGAAAAAATGGTGGGCAGCATTCTGGTGGAATTCGGCTTTATTACCGACGATGTGCTTACCCGGCTGCTGGCGGAGTCGACTGGATTTGAAGCCTTCAACATTCGTGAAGCGCTGATCGACCCCGACGCCGTTAAATTGGTGCCACGCAACGTCGCTCTGCAATATCGGGTGCTGCCAATTTCTATTTCTGACGAAAAAGCCGTTGTGGCAATGGCCGACCCGTTCGACGTGCTGGCGATGGACCAGCTTCGGCGCTATTTGCCGCGTGGGGTTCAGATTGAAGCCCGTGTCAGTATGGAGGATGACCTCGTCAATGCCATTGACGTAAATTTTGGTTACGAAATGTCCGTAAACGGAATTCTGCGTGAACTGGAGACTGGCGAATTTGATGTCAACGCCGCTACCGAGCGTGACGGTTATTCTCATCCGCTGGTGCGGCTGGTGGATGCGCTGATACTGGACGCGGTAAAGCTTGGCGCGTCAGATATTCATTTTGAGCCAGAAGAGTTGTTTGTGCGGCTTCGCTACCGGCTGGACGGTCGATTGCAGCAGGTGCGGACCTTCCACAAGGAACACTGGTCGGCTATGTCGCACCGGCTGAAAATTATCTGTGGCATGAATATAGCGGACCGGCTGCACCCGCAGGACGGCCGTATGAGTATGCGTTTTGGCAATCGGGAAATCGATTTTCGCGTATCTGTCCTGCCGACTACGGGCGGAGAAAATATCGTGCTGCGCGTATTGGACAAGGCTAAAGCCGTGCTCAGCCTGGATGATCTTGGCTTTTCAGGTGTCAACCGCTATGAGATTGAGCGCATTCTGAAACGTCCCGAAGGTATCATTATCGTTACAGGCCCGACCGGCAGCGGCAAGACAACGACACTTTATGCGATGCTGTCGGCCATCAGTAATCCCAGGGTAAATATTATGACCCTTGAGGATCCCGTTGAATATGAACTGCCGCTGATCCGGCAAACGCAAATTCGGGAAAATCAGGGGCTCACTTTTGGTGAAGGTATCCGCAATATTTTGCGTCAGGATCCTGACATCATCTTTATTGGTGAGGTGCGGGATAACGAAACCGCGCAGATGGCGCTGCGCGCAGCCATGACCGGACATCAGGTGTTTACCACCCTGCATACCAATGACGCTTTGGGCGCCTTGCCCAGGTTATACGATCTTGGACTGGAGCCAGGAATGCTGTCCGGCAATATTACCGGCGTATTTGCCCAGCGTCTCGTTGGTTTGAATTGCGTGGCATGCAAAACGGAACGCCAGGCCACACCCGAAGAATACAGGCTTCTCGGAAAGGAGGAAGACGAACCCCTGACGTTGTGGGATGCGCCGGGATGCGAGGTTTGTCATCGTTCTGGCGTCAAGGGGCGAACCGCCATCGCCGAGATTATCTATGTTGATGATGGGCTGGATGAATTAATTGCCACACGCGCCACCCGAACGGCGATGCGTAATTATCTGCGCGAACATGGACACAGAACAATGGCGGATGACGGAATTGAACGCGTACTGAAGGGTGATATTTCACTGTCCACCCTTATGCGCTCCGCCGATTTGACTTCGAGAATGTGACCAGAGTCATGCCTGATTATCGTTATCGCGCAATTAATCAAAGTGGCCGGATAATTCGTGGTGCGGTCTTTGCGGCGAATGAGCAGGACCTGAACGGTCTGATAGAGTCCTCCGGGCTTGATTTGATCGAGTTCAAAAAAATCAATGAACAACGCCTAAGCAAGCTGTTTCAACCGCGGGTGAAAGTGCGGGACCTTATCCAGATGAGCGTTCATCTGGAGCAATTGCAGCGCGCCGGTGTGCCGTTGATGGAAAGCCTCGGCGAGGTGCGGGATTCAACGGATACGCCGCGTTTACGGGACGCGCTCGCGCAAATCACCCGTGAAGTCAATGATGGGTTTAGCCTGAGCACAGCATTTGCATCGCATCCAAAACTGTTTGGCAATGTCTTTCAGTCACTTGTCGCGGCGGGTGAACAAACCGGTCAGATGGCCGAAGCCTTTAGCCAGTTGGTCGCTCATTTGAAGTGGACGGATGAGATGTCGGTCAAGGTAAAGAAGGCGACGCGATACCCTGCTATTCTGGCGGTAGTAGTGACAGGTGTCGTCATGTTTATGATGAGCTTTGTGGTGCCGCAGATCACGTCGTTGTTGCAGGCAAATGGCGCAGAGTTGCCGTTCATGACCCAGGCGTTGGTCAGTACTTCCAACGCCATTCGCGATTACTGGTTTTTAATTCCTGTTCTTGCGATTGGCAGTGTGATTGGCGTTACCAGCGGCCGCGCCATGTCACAGGAGTTTAAATATCGAACCGACTATTATTTGCTGCGCCTGCCGGTTATAGGCATTGTCTTGCGCAAGATTGGTCTGGCGCGCTTTGCCTATATGTTTTCGACCATGTTCCGCAGCGGTATTGCGCTACTTGAGTGTCTGGACGCTTCCAAGCGTCTTGTGAACAATCTTGTGCTGGCGGAAGCGTTGTCGATAGTGCGCGAAGGCGTGCAATCAGGCGTTGGTCTGTCTATGGCCATGCGGTCATCGGGCGAATTTCCACCTTTGGTTCTGCGCATGATCAAAGTCGGCGAAGATTCGGGCAATATGTCTGACGCGCTAAACAATGTGGCGGAGATGTATAATCGCGACGTGGACGAATCAGTCCAAGGCATGATCTCGTTCATCGAACCCGCTTTGACCGTTGTTATGGGGGGGATTATGGCCTGGATAGCCATTGCTGTTTTTGGTCCAGTCTATGACAGCCTTGGGAAGTTCTGATCTAACCCGCGCCAAAGGGATCAGATTAGATCAAAGCGGCTCCAGTTAAATGGATAAAGCTGCGTCAGGCGCCATAAATTAGGATGCGAGTGTGGCCTCATTGCCGGATATGGAAGGGATCGCGCAACGCCTGTTTGCGCTGAGGCGCTTTGTGTTGCTGATAGGGGACGCTGGCGTCCTGATCGCCAGGCTGTCCGGTAACAGCATTGAATCGCATTCATATATGTGCGGCGCGATTGACGACAATGTCAGACTGGCAAAGCTGGCCCTGGCTGAATTCCCCAAACTACCGGTTGTCGTCTTGATTGACGTTTTGGGCCAGACCTACCGGCGTGACCGGCTGCCGCCGGTGAACATCCTGGATCGCCCAAAAATCAAGGCGCGAAAACTGGAAACTTTGTTCCCGGGGGTGGAATGGAAGGGTGGCTTGCGGCTAGGCGCATCCGAAGGTGATGTGCGTGGATTTGACTATCTGTTTACCGCGGTCACAGCTGCGCCCGAGATTGCGGCATGGCAAAAAATGATGGAGCAGATAGAAAACCCGATAAGTGATGTCAGGTTGTTGCCGGTGGAATCCGTCAAGCTATTGCAACGCCTCATTGGTGCGGCCAATGCCGGCGAGGGTACGCCCGGTCAGTGGAATATGTTGATTTCGCAACACCGGACCGGTGGCTTTCGGCAAATCGTCACCCGTGATCATCGGCTGGCGATTGCCCGCATGACCTCGGGATTTGTCGATATTGTGTCACCGGGGGAAATAGTCAGCCTGATGCAGGGTGAAATTGGCGCCACCATTGATTATATCACCCGGCTTGGTTTTGACCGCGCCGAAGGCCTGAACGCGGTATTTATCGGGCGCAGTGATATTGGTGGCGCATTGGTCAACGCGCAGTTGCCCGTTCGAAGATTCACCGCTTTCAGCCCAGCGGATGCTGAGGCGCTAGCGGGGCTTTCGGGCACCCGTGACGATAGCGGCCATTTCGCCGATTTGCTGCATGCTGCATGGGGAGGCGGCAGGCTTCTGCCTGTACTTTCCATCTGGCCACAACAAAGACGTCAGCAGCGTATGCTTGCCCTGGCGCAGATATGGGGAACCCGAGCGCTGGCCGCCGCTTCGGCTGCGGGTCTGCTTTATGGCGCAGCCCTGACATGGGAAATTAATGGTGCAGAGGGTGAATATCTTCAGGCCGAGGCCGGGCGCGAAGCGGTGCAACAACAATATGACGCTGAAATAAGTAAACTGGAGTCCGGCCCAATGCCCTTATCCAGTATGCGCGATATTATTGATATTCATCGGCAACTGGTAGCCTCAGATGTTGATCTGAAACCTTTGTATACAGCGCTCGGCGCCAATTTGTCCAAAAATGTACGGCTGCGCGCCATCGACGTGCTGATTAGCCCGCCTTCGCCCGTGCTGGCGTCCGCGCAGCCGCCGGAAAGTCCGCTTCGTCCCGAACCCGGGGCTGGCCCCATTGAAGGAAAGATTCTCCTGACCCTTGATCTGACGTCGTTTCATAACGCTGAACAGGCGGTCGGCGAGGCGGACCGGCTGGCGGATGCGTTGCAAAAAGCGTTTCCTGATATGCAGACCACCGTTGTTCGCCAGCCTTTGCAGATCCTCCCCGCCGATACCTTCATTGTAAAACCGGGTGAGAATATACTCGCCTTTACCGGGGACGCTCGGGTGGCGGAGATAGAGCTGACGGGGAGGCTGAAATGACGGGGCGTCTTGAGGCGCGATCATCCGTGAGCAAGGGGTTTGTTGCCGCGTTGGTCATCTTTGCACTGATCATGGTGGCGTGCGTCGGGTATTTGCGGCCTGAACTCACACGCCAGAAGCAGATGACGGCGGCGACCCGTGATGCGGCGATCAGTTTAAACGTGCAGATGAACAATATCTCAGCACGCAAAGCCCGTGACGATGCGGAACGCAGAGAGTTTGAGACGCTGGAAAGAGTTGGCTTTCTGGGTCAGCAAAACCGTCTGGAGGCCGCACGATTACTGGAAAAATTACGTATACAACACAGGATTTCAGGGCTGGAATATCAGATAGAACCTGTGCAGATGCTTTCTATTCTCCGACAGCCGGAAAATGAGGGGGTGATAATGAGTGTCTCCAAAATATCACTCAGCATGCGTGGTTTTCTTGACGGGGATCTGCGCGATTTTACAATGGCTGTGAAGCGTGGTTTGCCCGGACACATTACGCTCACTGCGATGGAGATGACCAAGCTTACGCCGCTTGACAATGACTTGCTTGTGGAAATCAGCCGCGGCGGCGGAACTGAACTTGTTGGCGGTACCGCGGAGATGCAATGGCAGGTAGCGCGTCCCGCCAAAAACGATGCGGGGTTATAAGACAGAATGCTTCAGCCCCAGCGATGCATTGTTGGTGCCATAGCGGCCCTGATCCTTTTGGGGCTGGTCAGTCATACCTCTCTGGCGCAGGAAACAGACGCCGTTGCAGCGGGATCTCTTCTGTTTTCAGCAACCGAAAAACGCGCTATTGAGGGCGCATTGGCGCTGCGCCCTTTTGAAAGCGCCCGCACAGCCCGCGATGGTTCGGTGGAACAGTTGCAAATTCCAGAAGATGAACCGAGCTGGCAAATTGAGCGGCTGCATTTGTCAGCGCTGATTTATTATGATCCGCAGAAATGGACGTTGTGGTTTGGTAAACGGCAAGTACGCCAGAACGCGGCTCCGCCATATCTGGTTGATCTGCGCGTCACCGCAAACTATGTGGATCTCGGCGTGATACCCCGGCCGGGAGCGCGCCCGATCCCCGTGCGGTTGCGCCCCAATCAGACATTCCTGATAGGTCAGCTACGTATTACTGAAGGCGGCGGGACTGAAAATTAGTCAGAGAGCGGATAATGGTTTGATATTGCCTTTGGAAATATGCGGTCTGCGCGTGGCACACGGAAAAAAAACCGTGTTTGAAAATCTGTCGCTGCAGGTTGCGCCCGGTGAAATATTCGGCCTGATCGGCGTCAACGGAGCTGGTAAAACGTCACTCGTAAAGGCGGTTCTAAGCTTGCTGGAACCAGATGCCGGAAGTGTGCAAATTTTTGGTGTTTCCAGTAAAATGCCTGCAAGCCGGCGGCAAGCCGCCTACCTGCCGGAGAATTTTCGCCCCCCTTCCGCCATGAAGGGCGCGCAGTTTCTGCGTCTGGTGTTGGGCCTGCACAATTTAAGCTTTGACTTGCGGCGTGCAGATGGGTTGGCCAGAGCAATTGATCTTGACCCCACTGCGTTGGACCGGCGGATTGCCACGCTGTCCAAAGGGATGGCGCAGAAACTGGGGCTTCTGGCGACTTTTTTGACGTGCTGCCCGCTGCTTATTCTGGATGAACCGATGAGCGCGCTCGATCCCCGCGCGCGGATTATGCTCAAAATGCACATGCAGGCCTATCGCGCTGAGGGCAAGGCGATATTTTTAAGTTCACATATTTTGACGGATCTGGAAGAGTTATGTGACCGCATTGCACTTTTACACGCTGGGCGTATTGTTTTTGCCGGCACGCCCGGCGAGTTGTGTACGCAGCAAAATGAAAGTACGCTGGAGCGCGCGTTTCTATCGAGGATCGGATTGGATGTTAACATGAGGTAGAGATGGTGCCCATTTCTCACAGCTGGCGCCACGAAAAAAAGTTCGCCCGTGTGAACGCAAAGTAGATGGCATATATGGAAACGGGCACTGGCGATCCGATTGTGTTCCTGCTGTGCAATCCGGCTGCATCGTACCTGTGACGCTTGTTTCAGATTATGCCGCGTGGTTTGAAAAAAGCCCGCCACCCAAACTGCCGGTCGTGGCTGAGCCGGGGGGAATATTGGTTGGCAAACACCTAGCTTATTTCCGCACCTGGCCTAACCAGACCGAAATGACGGTAGAAGGCGGCCACTTTATCCAGGAGGATTCCCCGGGTGAAATTGGCGCCGCTCTCGCCGCCTGGCTGCCGGGGCTCGGATAATAAATGACCGATCGGACTCTGCTTCGATAGAGGTTGCAAATTTGGCCGAGGTGAGTGATAAGTGGCCGCCGGTTACCCACACCGGGCGCGAGCGGGCGTAGCTCAGGGGTAGAGCATAACCTTGCCAAGGTTAGGGTCGTGAGTTCGAATCTCATCGCCCGCTCCAGATTTTATAAATGATATCAGTGTGTTAAATAAAGCCCTCCGGGGCCGTTTTTGCGTGCGCTGCGAACGGTTTTGATCCCGTTGATATGCATCAGCCTACCGACACGGCGTTCGCCAACATCAAGACCTGCCTCTTGAAGCTCCATTGTCATGCGCGCTCGTCCATAACTGCCAAGGCTCAGGCCATATTGTTCGCGGACATGTGCAGTATCTTCATATCGCCGCATGTCCGCCAGCTTATCGGTCGTGTGCGCCATGAACGATAGCCACGCGGGCTGATTTGCGCAACACGACACAGCATCTCCACCGGCCACACATGCCGCCAGCTGTCCACAAAGTCGGTCGAACGGAATTATTGTATAGGCTTCGGGGGCGGTGGTCCCTGGCGAACTGAATGCCGTTTTTGGTCAGGATAGTGTGGATTTGTACGGTGCGGCTTGGCCAGGTTGTTGGAAAAATCCCTGACGATCCGCGGCAGAACCAATCCTTATACAAGTTTCCCCGGGTTCATAATGCCTTTGGGATCAAGCGCGCGTTTGACTGTACGCATCAGGTTCATTTCAATGGCGCTTTTGTAGCGGGTAATTTCGTCACGTTTCATGCGCCCCAGGCCATGTTCTGCACTGATGCTGCCATCCATGTCCGCCACAATGTCATGTACGATATTATTGAACTCGTCCCAGCGCGCAAGATATTGGGCAGTATCCATGCCAACCGGCTGGCTCAGATTAAAATGCACATTGCCATCGCCAATATGTCCAAATGGCACAGGGCGAATACCGGGCAGCACGGCGGTCACGGCTGCGCTGGCGCGGGCGATAAATTCCGCAATCGCGGAAATCGGGACGGCGACATCATGCTTGATGCTGCCGCCTTCCAGTTTCTGCACATCGGACAGGTTTTCGCGTAGCGCCCACAACGCCTTTGCCTGGGTCATGCTCTTCGCGACCACCGCATCGCTGATCAATCCCTTATCGGCAGCAGCAGTAAGGGCTGTCTCCAGCATCGCACGGGTGATAGATGATTCGTATCCAGATGATATCTCGATCAGCACATACCATGGATGTTGCGCCGCCATCGGGTCACGCGCGCCCGGAATATGTTTCAATACAAACTCCAGGCCAATGCGCGGCACCAGTTCAAACCCGGTCAACTGATCTCCGGTGGCAGCGCGCAACAGCGGTAACAGCGCCGTCGCCTCCGCGACCCCTGGAACGGAAACCATGGCCGTTTCCATGCTGCGCGGTGCGGGAAACAGTTTAACGACGGCGCGGGTGACAATGCCCAGCGTTCCCTCGCCGCCGATGAAAAGCTGTTTCAGATCATAACCGGTATTATCCTTGCGCAAACCCCGTAGTCCGTTCCAGATCTGTCCGTCCGGCAGCACGGCCTCGATCCCGAGCACCAGTTCGCGCATCATGCCATACCGCAGCACCGCATTGCCGCCCGCATTGGTGGAAATGGCGCCGCCCACCTGCGCACTGCCTTGTGACGCGAGATGCAGCGGGAACAGCCGGCCCGCATCCTGGGCCGCGCTTTGCAGTGTCGCCAGCGTAACGCCCGCTTCCAGCGTTACCGTATCATTGAGCAAGTCAATATTCTGTATACGGTTCATCCGTGACAGATTCAGCAGAATGGCGTTGTCGCCGGGAAACGGAATTTGCCCGCCGACCAGCCCGGTATTACCGCCCTGGGGCACAATGGCGACGCCGTCCTGGGCGCAGGCCGTCACCACCTCCGCCACTTGCGCCGTCGAAGCCGGTTTGACAACCAGCGCCGTTTTCCCCTGATACAGCCCGCGATGTTCGCGCAAATACGGGGCCATATCCGCAGGAACATCGATGAAGCCAGCGGGGCCAACAATCGCGCGGATGCGGTCAGGTGTATTCATGCGCGGTGCGCCGCCCGGGCAAGCCGGTCATTAATAGCCTCGCCCAAACCATGCATGGGAATGGGGGCGACGGCTATACCCGTATAAGCGCCGCAATCCAGTTCACGCAGCATGGCGAACAGATTAGCCGCCGCCTCGGTGAGGTCGCCGCTTTCGCTGAGATTACATGTTTTCGCGGCGCCCGCGGGTATATTTCCGGCAAACGCCAGCGCTGCCTCCTGTGTCTCCGCCGTCACTGCATTCAGGCGCAGCGGCAAATTGGGGGCATAGTGGCTGGCCAGCTGGCCCGGCGAATTTGGTGTGTCTGACGCATCCGCGCCTATCGCCACTGCGCCCACGATTGCGGCAATCTGATCGCGCGTCACACTGCCCGGACGCAACACAAATGTTCGGCCTTCGCGGACGTGCACCACGGTTGATTCAAGTCCAACGGCGCACCTGCCACCATCCAGAATAAGCGCGACCCTGTCGCCCAATTCTGTTGCCACATGGGCAGCGCTGGTTGGGCTTATCTTGCCCGAAACATTGGCGCTGGGGGCGGCAATGGGACATGCCGCTTCACGCAGCAATGCCTGCGCCACCGGATGGGCGGGCACACGCAACGCCACGGTGTCCAGCCCCGCGCTCAGTAACAGGGATAGGCGGCTGTCAGGTTTGCGTGGCAGCACCAGCGTAAACGGCCCCGGCCAGAACCGCTCCGCCAACCGCAAGGACAGTGGATCAAACTCGGCCAGATTTTGCGCCGCGGCCAGATCGCGCACATGCACGATCAGCGGATTAAATTGCGGGCGGCCCTTGGCGGCGAAAATCGCCGCAACGGCGCGGTTATTGCGCGCGTCTGCGCCCAGGCCGTACACGGTTTCGGTGGGGAATGCGACCAGCTCTCCCGCCCGGATCAGCGCCGCCGCCTCGCGGATGGCCGCGCTGTCCGCATATTTACTGTTTCCGTATTCAGTCATGATCTTTATCATAGGTCAATTATACCAAAGAGGAGATTTAAATGGCTGAATATACCGCCCCTCTTAAGGACATCAGACTGGCGTTGCAAGCGGCAGCGGATATGCCTGCGCTTGTGGCCACCGCAGGCTTTGGCGATCTGAATGATGAACTGGCGGATGCGATTCTGGAGGAAGCGGGTAAATTCGCGCGCGATGTGATCGCGCCCCTCAACCGCATTGGCGATCAACAGGGGGTCAGCCTGAACAAAGACAGGGTAACGACCGCCGATGGTTTTGCGGACGCCTATCGCGCTTTCGTCGATGCCGGCTGGGGCGGCATTTCCGGCGATCCGGAATTTGGCGGCCAGGGCCTGCCGCTGGCGCTGGCTAATGCTGTGGAAGAAATGATGATCTCCGCCTGCATGGCGTTTTCCCTGTGCTCGACACTCACGCATGGCGCGGTGGAGGCCCTGGACGCCCACGCGACGCCGGAGCAGAAAAAGCTTTATCTCAGCCGCCTGATTACCGGCGAATGGAGCGGCACCATGAATTTGACCGAACCCCAGGCGGGTTCGGATGTGGGCGCCCTGACCAGCAGGGCGGTGCGCCGTCCGGACGGCAGTTACGCCATTACCGGCGGCAAGATTTTTATTACCTACGGTGAACATGAGATGTCGGAGAATATCGTGCATCTGGTGCTGGCGCGGCTGCCGGATACGCCGCCCGGCACGCGCGGTATTTCGCTGTTTATCGTGCCGAAATATCTGCCCGATGCAGACGGCAATCCGGGCCAGCGCAATGATCTGCGCTGTATCGGGCTGGAAGAAAAAATGGGCATTCACGCCAGCCCAACCTGCGTCATGTCCTATGGTGAAAATGAGGGCGCCATTGGCTTTTTGCTGGGCGAGGAAAACCGCGGCATGCGCTGCATGTTCACCATGATGAATGCGGCGCGCCTGAATGTGGGTCTGTCCGGCGTCGCGGTCGCCGAACGCGCCTATCAACAGGCGCTGGCCTATGCGCTGGAACGCAAACAGGGAAAACCCCTGACGCCGCCGGAAATGGCCGCCGAAGGGTTGCCGATTGCAGCACATGCGGACGTGCGGCGCATGCTGCTCAGCATGAAGAGCATGGTGCAGGGTGCGCGTGCGATTTGTTACGCCAATGCGGCGGCCATCGATATGGCGCGCAAGGCCGGTGACGCGCAAACGCGCGCGGCGGCGCAGGACCGCGCCGATCTGCTGACCCCCATCTCCAAGGCCTGGAGCACAGATATTGGCGCCGAGGTTGCCTCGCTCGGCATTCAGGTGCATGGCGGCATGGGCTTTATCGAGGAAACCGGTGCGGCGCAATATCTGCGCGACGTGCGCATAACCTCCATCTATGAAGGCACCAACGGCATTCAGG
>JAUSQH010000491.1 GCA_030652895.1 Alphaproteobacteria bacterium | reverse complement strand
GACCTGTGCCGCATCGATGCCTTTGAGCACCTGATCCAGTTTGCCCCAGCGGGTGATCGCCTTGAATTTATCCGCATCGAGACTATCCAGTGAAATATTCACCCGCCGTACGCCGCAGGCATACAGTTCGCGCGCATATTTCGGCATCTGGGTGCCGTTGCTGGTCAGGGTCAGTTCGGACAACGCGCCGCTGTCCAGATGCCGCGACAGGCGCTGGAACAGCCACATGATGTCACGCCGAACCAGGGGCTCCCCTCCGGTAAGCCGCAACTTGTCTACGCCGCGCGCCACAAAGGCGCTGCACATGCGGTCAAGTTCCTCCAGGCTCAGCAAATCGCGCTTGGGCAGGAAGGTCATGTC
Source organism: Alphaproteobacteria bacterium (assembly GCA_030652895.1). Taxonomy (GTDB): domain Bacteria; phylum Pseudomonadota; class Alphaproteobacteria; order UBA11222; family UBA11222; genus UBA11222. The sequence continues at coordinate 9,664 of JAUSQH010000491.1, read as the reverse complement.
TTCGGACATGCAATAGACACAGCGAAAATCGCAGCGGTCAGTTACCGACACGCGCAGATAGCTGACATGGCGCCCGAACGGGTCGATCATGGGGGATGTTGCGGAGGGATTGTTAAGCTGCATGTCCATGTACTTAATATATAGGGTGTTCCGCAAAATTTCGCTTTATATTTACGCGCATGACCGCGAAACGTTACATTCTGGCTATAGATCAGGGCACCACCAGCAGCCGCGCCATGCTGTTTGACGCCGGTGGCAAGGCATGTGGGGTGGCACAGCGGCAATTTCCGCAGATATTTCCCCAGCCGGGCTGGGTGGAGCATGATGCGCAGGTGATCTGGCGCGATGTGCTGGCGGTGTGCCGGGAAGTTATAAAGACTGCGGGAATTACGGCGGCGCAGGTGGCCGCGATCGGCATTACCAATCAACGTGAAACTACCGTGCTGTGGGATCGCAAAACCGGTGTTCCTTTGTATAACGCCATTGTCTGGCAGGACCGGCGTACGGCTGAATTGTGTGCCGACCTGAAAGCGGCCGGCCACGAGGCACTGGTTCAGGCGCATACCGGCTTGTTACTGGACCCCTATTTTTCCGCAAGCAAAATAAAATGGTTGCTGGATAATGTTTCCGGCGCACGTGAGCGGGCGAAGCGCGGCGAACTGGCGTTTGGCACGATCGATAGCTGGCTGCTGTGGAACCTTACGGGCGGCGCGGTGCACGCGACCGACGCGACAAACGCCAGCCGCACTTTGTTATTCAATTTTGACACCGGGCGCTGGGATGACCGGTTGCTGTATCTGTTTGGCATTCCCCGGCAACTGATGCCCGAGGTGCGCGACAATGATGGCGATTTTGGTCTGTGTACAGATGAGCATTTAGGCGCGCCAGTTCCCATCTGTGGCGTCGCGGGGGATCAACAGGCGGCGCTTGTCGGCCAGGCCTGTCTTGAAGAGGGTATGCTGAAGGCAACCTATGGCACCGGTTGCTTCGTGATGCTGAATACCGGTGCAAAGCGCGTGCCGTCCGCCAACCGGTTGCTGACGACACTTGCCTATCGAACCGGCGGGCAAACCAGTTACGCGCTGGAAGGCAGTATTTTCATGGCGGGCGCCACCATGCAATGGCTGCGTGACGGGGCGCAAATGTTGAAGCATACACGCGACAGTCAGGCCATGGCGGAGCAGGCCAATCCGGATGCCCGCGTCTATCTGGTGCCTGCCTTTACCGGCCTCGGCGCGCCCTGGTGGGATGCGGAGGCGCGCGGCGCGATTCTGGGTCTGACGCGCGATACCGGCGTGGCCGAGATCGTACGCGCCGGGCTGGAGGCGGTTGGTTATCAGACCCGCGATTTGTTGCAGGCTATGGCGGCCGATATGCAGAAAGCCGGCGCCATCATGCCAACAGTGCTGCGTGTCGACGGTGGCATGGCGGCGAACGACTGGGCGATGCAGTTCCTGGCGGATATGACGGGGCTGCCGGTGGAACGCTCAAGCATTCTGGAAACCACGGCTCTGGGCGCGGCGCTGCTCGCAGGAGTGCGGGCGGAGTTTTACCCGTCGCTCGAAGCGATGGCTGCCAACTGGCGCAGCGACCGCCGGTTTGAGCCATTGATGGGGGCAGATGAACGCGCAAGCCGCTATGCCGGTTGGCGCGACGCGGTGGGGCGCGTGTTGAGCGCAGGCTAGCGTGACGCGCAAATTTGTTTATAATGACCGTAACAAAGAAGCAAATGCAGGGAGCGCGAATGAGCGGATTTCAATATGAGGCCCCCGTTTCGGTGGACGAGGCGGTGGGATTGCTGGCCGGGGCCAAGGGACTGGCGAAAGTGCTGGCCGGCGGTACCGATCTGCTGGTGCAACTGCGCACAGGCGCGGTTCAGCCCGATATGGTCGTGGACGTCAAACGCATTGACGAGTTGCGTCAGATCAGCGGCAATGCCGCCAGCGGCTTTGTCATCGGCGCTGCGGTGTCAGGCAGCGAGATTGGCGAGCATGCGGCGCTGGTGAAGGCATGGCCAGGTGTGGTTGAGGGGATGGAGCTGATCGGCTCCACCCAGATTCAGGGCCGCGCCACGCCGGGCGGCAATCTGTGCAACGCCTCGCCTGCGGGGGATTGCACACCGGGACTGGTTGCCGCGGGCGCAATTTGTGTTGTGGCCGGACCGAAAGGGCGGCGCGAAATTCCGGTGGAGCAGGTGCCCGTGGGCCCCGGCAAGACCTCGCTGGCGAAAGGCGAATTTGTGGTCGCGCTCAAACTGCCGCCACGCGCAAAAAATTCGGGCGATGCCTATTTGCGCATGATCCCGCGCACCGAAATGGATATCGCCATTGTGGGTGCGGGGGTTGATCTGACGCTGGATGCATCGGGTACATGTACGCATGCGCGCGTAGCGCTGGGGGCGGTTGCGCCGACCGTGCTGCTGGTTGACGCTGCGGCGAAAGCGCTGATTGGCAGCAAGATCGATGATGCCGCGTTGGCAAAACTCGCGGCGGCCGCGTCTGCGGCCTGCAAACCCATCAGCGACAAGCGTGGAACCATTGAATATAGAACCAAGGTCGCGGGGGTGTTGGCCCGCCGTGCGGCCGTCATCGCACGCGATCGTGCACGGAGTAACGGATGAGCAAACTTCATATTTCTGCAACAGTAAATGGCGAAGCCGTCGAATATCTGTGTGACCCCAAACAAACCCTGCTGGATGTATTGCGCGATGAATTGAATTTGACCGGCAGCAAGGAAGGCTGTTCGTCGGGCGATTGCGGCGCGTGCAGCGTGACACTGGACGGGCGTCTGGTGTGCTCGTGCCTGGTGCTAGGCGTCGAGATGCAGGGGCGTTCGGTCGAGACCATTGAAAACATGGCGTCCGGAGAAGAGCTGCATCCATTGCAGCAGAAATTCCTCGAGGCAGCTGCACTGCAGTGCGGGTTCTGTACGCCGGGGTTCCTGGTGGCGGCAAAGGCGCTGCTGGAAAAAAATCCCAACCCGACGGAAACCGAAGCGCGATATTGGCTTGCCGGAAATCTGTGCCGTTGCACGGGGTATGACAAAATCATCCGCGCGGTGCTTGAAACCGCAGCTGATATGAGAGGATCAAAATAATGGCTGGATATGAAGGCAAAACATTCAAGTGGGTTGGTACACGCCCCATCCGCCCCGATGGGGTGGACAAGGTCACCGGACGCGCGAACTATGGCGCAGATATGAATCTGCCCGGCCAGCTGACCGGGCGCATTTTGCGCTCTCCGCATGCGCACGCGAAAATCGTCTCGATTGATACGTCGAAGGCCGAAAAGCTGACGGGCGTCAAGGCGGTCATCACCGGCAAGGATTTTCCTGACATGCACAATGGTGTCATGCCGGGCGACGAGGGTGTTAATTTTCATCACCTGTCGTCGAATATCATGGCGAAACACAAGGTGTTGTATGACGGTCACGCCGTTGCGGCGGTGGCGGCGACAAGCGCTGCGATCGCCGAAGAGGCGTTGTCCCTGATTGACGTCAAATATGAAATTCTGCCGCATGTCATTGATGTTGACCTGTCGATGCAACCCGATGCACCGCTGCTGCATGATGACATTTTCACTTCAGGCGTCAATCCGAAACCGGAAAAGCCCTCGAACGTCGTACAGCGTATTCAGATGCAACTGGGCGACCCGGATGCAGCGTTTAAGGACGCCGATGTAATTGTCGAACGCTCGTTCAAGACCAAGGCGGTGCATCAGGGCTATATCGAGCCCCATGCCGCGGTCGCGGAATGGAGCGAGGATGGCCAGTGCCGTATCTGGTGCAGCAGCCAGGGTCATTTCATGATCCGTACACTGACGGCACGCCTGCTGAAAATGGAAGCGGCGCAAATTCGCGTCATGCCGGCGGAAATCGGTGGCGGCTTTGGCGGCAAAACCATTATATTCATTGAACCCACAGCAGTATTGCTCGCGCGTAAAGCGAAACGCCCGGTGCGTGTGGTCATGAGCCGCGATGAAGTTTTCCGCGGTAGCGGGCCAGCTCCCGCCACGTCGATCGACGTCAAAATTGGCGCAAAAAAGGATGGTACGCTTGTCGCCGCCACGGGTGAGTTCCGGTATCAGGCGGGTGCTTTTCCGGGGTCACCCGTTGGGCCGGCCTGTATGGCGGCATTCGGGCCGTATGCGCTTACCCATGTGCGGGCCACGGGCTATGAAGCGGTGACCAACCGGCCGCTGTGCTATTCCTACCGCGCGCCTGGTGCGCCACTTTCGTCGTTCGCCGTGGAGAGTGTGCTCGACGAGATCGCGCAGAAGCTGGACATGGATCCGATGGAAATCCGGATCAAGAATGGCAGTAAGGAAGGCACACAGATGGTTTACGGGCCCAAGCTGAAGGCCGTCGGTAATCTGGAATGTCTGAAGGCGATACAAAGCCATCCGATCAACAAGATACCGCTGGGCCCCAATCAGGGGCGCGGGCTTGCGGCGGGTTTCTGGTTTAATCTGGGTGGTCAGTCCAGCGCGGTGGTTAATATTGCCGAAGACGGCACCGCCACCATCATGACCGGCAGTCCCGACATTGGCGGCTCGCGTGCCTCCATGGCGCTGATGGCGGCGGAAGTGCTGGGTATTGATTATTCCAAAGTGCGTCCGATCGTCGGTGACACGTCGGCGGTGGGGTTTTGCGAAATCACCCACGGTTCACGCGTAACCTTTGCTACCGGCATGGCGATCATCCAGGCCAGCGAGGATATTGTTCTGCAATGCCGTCAACGTGTGGCCAAAATGTGGGAAGTCGATGTTGATGCCGTGAAGTGGGAAGACGGGCACGCACTTCCCGCCGGCGCCAATGCGGGGGATCAAAAACCCCTGTCGCTGGCGCAGATTGCCGGCAAGGCGGCGCGCACCGGCGGGCCGCTTGTTGGCAGCGCTGCGATTAACGCAGGCGGGGCGGGACCGGCCTTTGGCGTCCATATATGTGATGTGGAAGTTGATCCGGAAACCGGCCATGTCACTGTGTTGCGCTATGTTGCGGCGCAGGATGCAGGCAAGGCTATTCATCCAAGCTATGTTGAAGGCCAGATTCAGGGCGGCGTAGCACAGGGCGTCGGCTGGGCGCTGAACGAAGAATATATTTATGGGGAAGATGGACGCTTACAGAATTCTGGCTTCCTCGATTACCGGATTCCTGTCGCGTCCGACCTGCCGATGATCGACGCTATTATTCTTGAGGTGCCGAATCCGGGCCACCCGTTCGGCGTACGCGGGGTTGGCGAAGTGCCGATCGTGCCGCCGCTCGGCGCCATCGCCAATGCGGTGGCGCGGGCAACCGGCGTTCGCATGACCGATCTGCCGCTGACGCCGCCGAAAATCCTGGCGGCGATTGATGCAGCGAAATAGGGAGTAGGCGCTGTTATGGCGCGTATTGTTCTCAGCGACGAATTTGGCCGCCAGTTCGCTGGCGGCCAAACGCATTTTGATCTTGATGTAAAAAATGTGCGGCAACTGGTGCGTACCCTTGATGACATGTTCCCCGGCATCGGTGAACAATTGGAGGCGGGCGCCATCGCCATTGATAATGAAATCATTCCCGATCCATGGCTAAATCCTATCCAACCCAATAGCGAAGTGTTCTTCCTGCCCGCGATCAAGGGCGGGCGAGGGGAGTGACGCCGCATTAAACGAATTTGCGGTTGCATGGATTCGTGTTTAGACTGAACGTCTGTCTGGCCTGGAGTTCTATTCCTGGATTGGTTGTAACAGCGATATAGCAGGAGGTTCGTCATGACGAATAAAGTCCACAAAAAAATTGAACTGGTTGGATCTTCCGACAAAGGGATTGAAGACGCGCTGCAAAGTGCGGTCAGCTTTGCGGGTCAGACACTGCGCAATCTTGACTGGTTCGAGGTTGTTCAGGTTCGTGGCAGCATCGAAAATGGCAAGATTTCGAACTATCAGGTTACCTTTCAGGTTGGCTTTCGCATGGAAGGAAGCAGCTAGGAAGTTTTCCGGTCTGGCTGATCGCCTAAGAATCTCCTGATTGCCTGAAAACGCCCTGTGTCATGCCCGACATGGCCTTCTGCACCCGTAGCGCTATAGCGACGGGTGGCACTGCCACGGCATACGTGTGCCACCACCACATCCAAGTGTACTGAAATGCCGTTCCGGACGGCCTGTATCAGCGGATCAGTGCTCAGCCCGTTTTTTTATTGACGGGCAATGACTTAATCCCCAACACTACTGTCAACGGCTTTATGGTTTTCAACTTATAGGAAAGTGTATGCTATCAGTTACCACCTATAGTAACGGGTGTTGGATGAGTGAGTTGAACGATTTGCCAGAAGACAGTGTTGTTGACAAAAGTAGCTCGGTAAGACCGCTGTTCTGGCGGCCAAATGGCTCGAAACTCGACAGTATTTTTCGCAAACCAGGTTTGTTGGCGCTTTTAATCCTGACGGTCATAGCGGGTTTGTCTCTTTTAGGTGCTGTTATCCTGGTTTCCATCAGCGGTTTTCAAACCCTCAATGAGCAATTGCAAACGGTAAGCAGCCAGACTCTGCCCGCGAGCGCGGCGGCCTATGAGATGGAAATTAGCTTGCTGGGGAGTGGCATAGGCGTGATGAAACATCTGTTGCGCACCAACCCGGAGAACCGCCAGGACTTCGAAAAGGACCGCAAGGAATTCCATTATTTTCTGGATCAGCTCAAGTCCAGGGCGACGGATCCCGAAACCGCTGCTGCCGTGACGCAGGCAGCCCTGTTATTTGAAGAATTTGAAACTGTTGCGCGACGGCTGATTGCCGAGCGTGATGCAGAACGGGCCGTTTTGGGGCGCGTTGTGTCGCTTACCCGTGAACTGGATGCGGGGATGGGTAACCTGCTGTTAGTTAACCCTGAAAATGGCAAGAGGCAGATTGCATTGCGCGCCGGTATGAGTGATCTGGTGTTGCACCTGGCGAGGTATCTTGAGTTAGGTTCTATGGAAAGCCTGCAAGTTTTAAATCAGGCAGCAATGGATATCCGCGCGTTATTGACATTCGTCAGAGACCAAAACCCAGGAACGCCCGCGCCCCGGGAAATCGAACAGGCGGAACTGGCGTTGGCCGAAGTAAACAGTTTAATCGCCGGGCATGGAAAGATCGATAAAGATTTAGTCTCTCTTATTGATTTACGCCGCCGGCTGGATAGCGTGCTTGATGAGCGGATTCAAGTTTACACGACCGGCGCTCTTAAAGAGGCTAATAGGGTTTCGCGTTCCCAAATAGATAAAAACCTGACCTCGATGCTGGTTTTTACAGGTTTGGCGGGTGTGATCGGCATATCAGCCATCTGGGTCGTACTCATTGGAGTGGTCAGGCCTATCAGGAGGCTGGTGACTGCGGCGGACGCCTACGCCCACGGAGAGCTGTTACACCACATTCCCCCGGGCGCCATAGGCGAGTTGGGGACGCTCACGGGAGCAATGAACGGGATGGCAGCCGATTTGTATGAAGCGCGCGCCCGAATGGAGGAAATGAACGCCAGTCTGGAAACATTGGTCAGCCAACGCACACTCGCGCTTGAGAACGCAAATAAGAGTCTGGCTGTGGCTATGAATAAAGTTGAAAAAGTAAGCCAGGCGAAGAGCGCCTTTCTGGCGAATATGAGCCATGAACTGCGTACCCCGTTGAATGCCATAATGGGGTTTTCACAGATCATGCGTGACGAAATGTTTGGCCCGTTGGGGGCGGAGAGATACAAAATTTATTCGTACGATATCTATGATAGTGCCGTTCATTTGCTGACAATGATCAACGGTATTCTGGATTTATCCCAGTTGGATACGGGCGCGCTTGCCATCCGGGCGGAAAGTGTTGATGTGTCAGGCGTCGTCAGTGACTGCCATACGGCGATTGCCGAGAAAGCGGCACACAAAGGGCTGCGTGCAAAAATATCGATAGAAGATAACTTGCCGAACCTGCGTGCGGACGCGATACGCCTGCAGCAAGTAGTCGAGCATCTTGCCGATAACGCCTTAAAATTTACACCGCCGGGAGGGCTTGTAAGCATAGAGGCGGAACGCACTACTGAAGGGGGCGTCAGCATCGCGGTGGCTGATTCCGGGAACGGGATGCGCGTCGAGGAGATTTCCCAGGCGCTGGAAGATGTATTTAGCCGGCCTAACGTGGAACTCGCACGTCAGAATGGCGGTGTCGGCTTGGGACTGCCGTTATCCAGGGCGCTGGCGGAACGCATGGGGGCCAAATTGTTCATCGACAGCACGCCGGGCGAGGGTACGAAGGTTTCCGTAATTTTCCCCAACCTGCGGGTAATAGAGGCATCACGTGTGTCGTGATGCTTCTATTTTTAGAGCATGTCCAAATATCACCGCGATCATAGTGCTTCTTCTCAAGCTCCGGGGCATAGGCGCACTCTTGCGGATAAATTCGTGTCCGGCAGCCTCGCGTTAAGCCTTTTTGAGATGGTCCATTAACACGGCGCGGAATTCCACGGCGAACGGAAAGCCTGCATAGGCGGCCATGGTGACGATCAGTTCTTCGAGTTCGTCGCGTGTAACGCCATTTCGCAGTGCCGCGGGAATGTGGATTTTTAGTTCATCCGTGCGCCCGAGCGCGCCCAGTATGGAACAGACAAGTACGCTGCGGTCGCGGCGCTTTAACTGGGTGCGGGCCCAGATTTCACCGAAGCAGAAATCGACCGCGATGCCGCCGAGCGGGCCAAGACCAACCGGGCCGCGCCCATCATCGGCAGGGCGTACCGGTGGAATGTCGCGTCCGGTAATCACGCTCAGCCCTTCTGCGCCGAGCTTCCAGCGTTCCTCGTCGCTCAGCCGCGCAGCAGGCGCCAGCTTGCCATCCTTGGGGGCGTGCCCCATGTCCGTCAGTACTTCGTTGGCGGCGTGCATGGCGTCCAGCGCGCGCGGGAATCCGGCATAGCCGCACATATGGGTGCACACTTCGCGCACCTCTTCCGGCGTCATACCATGATTGATGGCGCCGCGCACATGCACTTTCAGTTGACGTGTCATGTTCAGCGCACCGAGGATGGACATCACGATCAGGCTGCGATCGCGTTTGCTTATGCCATTGCGTGACCAAATGTCGCCCATGGCGAAATCCACCACAAATGAACCCAGCGGTCCGTTCTGATCTTCGAGGCGTTGGGCGGCCTGTTCGGGTTTATCATTGCCGCCTAGAACGCGCAAAATATCAAGCGCTTTGGCGCGGCGTTGGGCATGGGATTGTCCGCTCATTTCCTGTTCTCCCTGTTGGTTTTTATTCGGGGCTTATGAGACTAGCGTATTGTGCGCTGATATCGAAACGCACGTTTTTACCGATGAATATTGCGCTATGATTCAGGGGCATTCCGGCGTAAAATGCTGCATGAAAAAAGTCTCTACGATTCCCCGGTTTCTCGAAGATTTCTGTGCTCTAGCGATCACTTGCGGCAGGTAGCATAGACCTTGTCCGACACTTCAGATCAGACACCGGAAAACGATCCTGAAAAAGGCTCGGGCACACCCCCTTCGGGAGGGGGCGCCGATGGCCTGTCGCCGCCCGGAGACGACATAAGACCCATTGCCATCGAGCAGGAGATGCAGACCTCCTATCTCGATTATGCGATGAGCGTGATTGTGTCTCGCGCGCTGCCGGATGCGCGCGACGGACTGAAGCCTGTGCATCGTCGCATTTTGTACTCGA
>JAUSQH010000488.1 GCA_030652895.1 Alphaproteobacteria bacterium | reverse complement strand
CGCCTCGGATTGCCATTGTGACCAGGCGTTGCTGGGGCGCACCTCGACAGCGGTGACTTTATACTCAGGGCAATTGGTCGCCCAGTCGGAATACTCGGTGGTAATGACGTTGGCCGCCGATTCCGGATGGTGGAAGGTTGTGTAAACGACGCCGGGCTGCATGCGGGCGCTGACCAGCGCGGTCAGCACGGTCTCGCCTGTGCGGCTCATCACAGCGATCTTGTCGCCATCGCGGATGCCACGATTTTCTGCATCAAAGGGATGAATTTCCAGCACGTCTTCGGCATGCCAGACAACGTTTTCTGTCCGGCGCGACTGTGCTCCTACATTGTACTGGCTGAGAATGCGCCCTGTCGTCAGAATTAACGGAAAGCGTGGTCCGGTGCGCTCATCGGTCGGCACGAATTCGGTCATCATGAAACGGCCCTTGCCACGCGCAAAGCCGCCAATATGCATCACCGGTGTACCGTCGGGAGCTGCGTCATTACATGGCCATTGCACACTGCCTTCGCGGTCCAGCAGATCATAGCTGACGCCGGCAAATGTCGGCGTCAGGCGTGCGATCTCATCCATGATTTCCGACGGATGCGTATACTGCATCGGATAGCCAAGTGCGGTGGAAAGCGCCATGGTCACTTCCCAGTCGGCCATGCCCGCCAGCGGCTTTGTGGCGCGGCGCACCCGGCTGATGCGCCGCTCTGCATTCGTAAAGGTGCCGTCTTTTTCAAGGAACGATGCACCCGGCAAAAACACATGCGCATAACTAGCCGTTTCATTCAGGAACAGATCCTGCACCACAACACATTCCATGGCCGCCATAGCTGCCGTGACATGATGCGTGTTGGGATCGGACTGAACGATATCCTCACCCTGGACATAGAGCCCCATGAACGAGTTCTCCAGCGCCGCATCGAACATATTGGGAATACGAAGGCCCGGCTCCGCATCAAGGGGTACGCCCCAGGCCGCTTCAAACAGCGCGCGGGTCGCGCCGTCCGAAACATGGCGGTACCCGGAATATTCGTGCGGGAACGATCCCATATCGCACGCCCCCTGTACATTGTTCTGTCCACGCAGCGGATTGACGCCAACCCCGGGGCGTCCCAGATTTCCGGTCGCCATGGCGAGGTTCGCCATGCCCATGACCATGGTGGTGCCCTGGCTGTGTTCGGTAACTCCAAGCCCGTAATAGATGGCCGCGTTACCGGCAGCGGCGTAAAGCCGCGCGGCCGCGCGAATTTCGTCGGCGGGCACACCAGTAAGGGGCGACATGGCTTCGGGTGAATTTTCCGGGCGCAGAATAAAGTCGCGCCAGCGCGCAAACTCGACTGCGTCGCACCTTTCGCCCACAAAATTCATGTCGATTAGCCCATCGCTGGCGACCACATGGGCCATGGCATTGATGATGGCGACATTTGTGCCTGGCAGTAGTTGCAGATGATGAGACGCTTCTACATGCGGCATGCGCACCAGATCGATGCGGCGCGGATCGATAACGATCAGCTTTGCCCCTTCACGCAGGCGGCGCTTCATTTGTGACGCGAATACCGGATGCGCGTCGGTGGGATTGGCGCCGATCACCAGAATAAGATCGGAATCCTGTACGGAATCGAAATTCTGTGTACCAGCGGAAGTTCCGAACGTACTTTTCAGGCCATAGCCCGTCGGCGAGTGGCAGACCCGCGCGCATGTATCTACATTATTGTTGCCAAAAGCGGCGCGGATCATTTTTTGCACCAGAAACGTTTCTTCATTGGTGCAGCGTGAGCTGGTAATACCGCCGATGGCGCCTTTACCATATTTGCTCTGTATACGGCGGAACTCTGACGCCGTATGGGCAATGGCTTCATCCCACGAAACTTCCCGCCAGGGATCCTGGATGGAGGCGCGGATCATCGGGCTGGTGATGCGGTCCTTGTGGGTGGCGTAACCCCAGGCGAAACGTCCCTTGACGCAGGAATGCCCGTGATTGGCCTTGCCATCCTTGTGCGGGGTCATGCGCACGACTTTGTCGCCCTGCAGTTCGGCGACGAAAGAACAGCCTACGCCGCAATAGGCGCACGTCGTCAGCACCTGACGTTCTGGCTGACCCATCTGGATGACGCTTTTTTCCATCAAGGTGGCGGTCGGGCAGGCCTTTACGCAGGCGCCGCAGGAAACGCATTCAGATTGCAGAAAATCCTCGTTCATGCCCGCCGAGACATGAGAGGCGAAACCGCGGCCGTCAATGGTGAGGGCAAACGTGCCCTGCTGTTCCTCGCAGGCGCGTACACAGCGAGAGCAGACAATGCATTTGGACGGGTCAAAGGTGAAATAGGGATTGGATTCGTCCTTTTCCGCATGCAGATGATTTTCCCCCTCAAAACCATATCGCACTTCGCGCAGGCCAACCGCGCCCGCCATATCCTGCAGTTCACAGTCGCCATTGGCCGAACAGGTAAGGCAATCCAGCGGATGATCGCTGATATACAACTCCATTACGCCGCGCCGCAGCCGGGCCAACCGGTCGGTCTGGGTCGCCACTTTCATTCCGGGTTCAACCGGCGTGGTGCACGATGCGGGCGTGCCCTTGCGCCCTTCGATTTCAACCAGGCACAGGCGGCACGACCCGAATGGTTCCAGACTGTCGGTCGCGCAAAGTTTTGGCACCTGTATGCCTGCAATGCTGGACGCGCGCATGACGGAAGTTCCTGCGGGAACAGTCACCGCAATGCCGTCCACCTCCAGCGTAACGGTCTGCGCGCCAGGTTTTGCAGGTGTTCCGAAGTCCATATCAAAGGGGGCTGCCATCAGCTTTTCCTTATTCCACTCACTCTGCGGCCGCTAAAGTTTTGCCGGCAAAATCTTCCGGAAAATGATCCAGCGCACTGAGCACGGGCATCGGCGTTAATCCGCCCAGCGCGCAAAGCGAACCATCGCGCAGCACTTCACACAGATCACGAACCAGCGCGGTGTTCCCGGCAACATTTTCGCCCTGCATGATCTTGTCCAGGGTCTCCGCTCCACGGGTCGAACCGATACGGCACGGCGTACATTTGCCACAGCTTTCGATCGCGCAAAACTCCAGCGCAAAGCGCGCCTGTTTCGCCATGTTCACCGTATCGTCGAAGACCACGACACCACCATGGCCAATCATACCGGATTTTTCGGCAAATGTCTCGTAGTCGAAAGGCGTGTCGAACAGGTGCGATGGCCAGTAGGAACCCAGCGGCCCACCGACCTGAACGGCGCGTACGGGTCTGCCGCTGGCTGTGCCGCCGCCATATTCCTCTATGATTTCGCGTAAACTCAGGCCAAAGGCGCGTTCTATCAACCCGCCCCGGCGGACATTTCCGGCCAGTTGCACCGGCATGGTGCCGCGCGAACGTCCCATACCGAAGTCGCGGTAGAAGGCCGCGCCCTCCGCCAGGATCGTTGGCACCGCCGCCAGCGACAGCACATTGTTGATCACGGTCGGTTTTCCGAACAAGCCCTCAATCGCGGGCAGGGGGGGCTTGGGCCGAACCTGTCCGCGCCTGCCTTCCAGGCTTTCCAGCAGGGAGGTTTCCTCGCCACAAATGTAAGCGCCTGCGCCTATGCGAATTTCCATGTCAAAACATTTGCCGCCGCCGAGAACAGCGGAACCCAGTACCCCGTCCTCGCGGGCGATCGCGATAGCCCGGTTCATTTTCGCGATGGCATGCGGATATTCGGAACGGATATAGACAAATCCTTTCGTTGCGCCCACGGCAATCCCGGCGATGATCATGCCCTCGATCAGCAGGAACGGGTCGCCCTCCATCAGCATGCGGTCGGCGAAGGTACCGCTATCGCCTTCGTCCGCATTGCAGACGATATATTTCTGTTCAGCCATTGCGGCAGCCACCGTGCGCCATTTGATGCCGGTGGGGAATCCGGCGCCGCCGCGCCCACGTAATCCGGAATCGACGACCTGCTCGATAATATCCGTACCCGTCATTTCCAGCGCACGGCGCAGGCCCTTCAGGCCGCCATGGGATTCATACTCTTGCAGCGACAATGGATCGGTAATGCCGCAGCGCGCGAAGGTCAGCCGTTGCTGGTTTTTCAGATACGGAATTTCCTCTACAAGGCCAAGACTTCCGGAATGCGCGGGGTCTTCAAACAGCGCGGGCACATCAGCCACGTTAACGGACCCGTACCCGATGCGCCCTTTGGGGCTGGCAAATTCCACCAGCGGCTCCAGCCACAACAGGCCGCGCGATCCCGTGCGGATCAGCTTTGCATCCAGCCCGCGCCTGGCGATCTCGGCAGCGATAGCCTGCGCCACGTCCTCTGCGCCAACCGAAAGGGCCGCTGCATCATCGGGGACATAAATCAGTTGAGTCATTTGCTCACCTGCGCCTGCGCCTTGGCCGCGTCCAGCCGCCCGAACAGTTTTCCGTCGATCAGCGCGGCGGGTGACAGGGCGCAATTGCCAAGGCAGTAAACAGCTTCAAGCGTAACCCGCCCATCCGTGCTGGTTTCGCCCAGCGTAACCCCGAATGATTTTTCAAGTTCGCCAATCAGGCGCTCCGCCCCCATGGACTGACACGCCTCGGCGCGGCAGACCTTCACCACGTGGCGGCCTGCGGGCGCACGGCGGAAATCATGATAGAAACTGACAACCCCCTGTACCTCCGCGCGGGTCAGGTTCAGCATATCCGCGATGATCGGCAAAGCGCGCTCATCCACATAGCCGAATTGCTCGTTAATCGCGTGTAAAATTGGTAAAAGTGGGCCATCAAGCCCCTTTAATCTTTCCGCGACTTCGCGGACAGGATCAGGATTCCAGGCGGCGGCGGGTGCTTTGTGAATGGCTGTCGTCATGGCGCGCAGTATCGGCGATCAGCCCTTTCAACTCAATGAAGTTTTTAGCGGTTTTTATCTGTTTAGCAATTTTGCGAAGCTCAGTTCGTGGCCGTCCGGGTCCTTAATATGGAAATAGCGTTCGCCCCAGGCGGCGTCGCGTGGCTGGAATTCGGGTTGAAGGCCATTGGCAAGCGCGCGGTCATACATGGCATCGACGTCGGAAACATAAATTATATAGCGGCCCCATTGGCCCCAGGTTTGCGTTTCCGGTACCACCATCAGATTGAGATGGCCGCCGCCCACATGGAAACTGGTAAAGGCGCTGTCTGCGCCACCATAGCTAAATTCAAAACCCAACGCGCAGAAGAATTTTACCGCCCGCGCCATGTCATGGGTGGCGAGGGTGATGGCGCTTATGGATTCAATATGCGGCGCGGCTTTTTGCGGCACAGGAGAGATTACGCCGCCGCCAGTTGACCCAGCAGCGGGCGCACCTCTTTGGAGAAGCGTTCCAGTTGCGCGTCACGTTCTTCCAGCGGACCGGTGCAGTCCAGCACAAAATGCCGTACGCCTGCCGCGTGAAAATCGGCGATGCGCTTGGCGCAATCGGAGGGCGTTCCCAGCACCGCGTATTTTTTCGCGGCGGGGCGAAAATCCATCGCGTAGCGGCGTGTCAGGTGTGCAGCGGCTAGATCCAGCGCGCGCTCATAGGTGTCGTCGATGCGCATGAACACCAGATGGCTGCTGCCGAATTTTTTGAGGTCGCGTTTGGATTCTTTTGCCGCCACTGAAATTTGCTGCAACCCATCGCGGTACATTTCAGGCGTCACCACGTAGGACATCCAGCCATCGGCCAGCCGCCCGCAGCGGGTAAGCGCGGCCTTGGAACGTCCGCCCGTCCAGATTGGCGGGCCACCTGGCGTAACCGGGCGCGGCAGCATCTGAACATCCGTGAACGGATAGAATTTACTGTCTTCATTGCTGACCGGATGGCCGGTCCATAATTTGCGGATGGTCTGTATGCCCTCCGTCAGACGCGCGCCGCGCTCCTTTACCGGTACGCCGCAGGCGGAATATTCATTGGGAAATTCACCGCCGACGCCGACGCCAAAAATAAATCGCCCTTCGCTGAGATGATCGAAGGTGGCCACCAGTTTGGCGACCGTTGTCGCATGGCGTAACGGCATCAGATAAACGCCGGTTCCCAACAGCAGCCGAGAGTTGATTGCCGCCACCTGCGCGAGTTGCAATAGGGGATCCAGCATCGGCACCGCAAAGGCGATATGGTCGCCGGTCCACAGGGAGTCATAGCCCAGCCGGTCGGCAAGCGCGGAAACGTCGCGCGCGGCCTGCGGTGTCGCCATGGTGGCGCTGAAACCAATGGTCAATTTAGTGTCGAGCGGCAAATCCATGGCGTATCTCCGTGTAGTATAGTTATCAGGCGGCCAGCCAGCCCTGTGCAATGGCGGCTTCGTTGCGCAAAATATCCGGTGTGCCAAGCAGCGCACGATTGACGCTGACGCGCTTGTACCAGTAATGCAGTCCCATCAGGTCGGTAAAGCCCATACCGCCGTGCACTTCGGTCGCGGTGCGTTTGATGAATTTACCCGCCTCATCGATGCCGGACTTGGCAAGCAGAATATTGATCAGCGCTTCGTCCGGCATTTCGTCATAGGCGTAGGCCGCGTACCATAGAAGGGAGCGAAACGGTTCAAGTTCAGTGATCATTTCGGCGCACATATGTTTGACCGCCTGGTAGGAGGCGATGGCGCGCTCAAACTGCTTGCGCTCTTTGGCATATTCGACGGCCTTGTAGATCATGACTTCCGCAGCGCCAAGGGTGTCGGCGGCCAGCGCCAGACGTCCGGCCATAATGGTCTTTTTGATTGCCTCGGACGCCTTGCCCTTGCCCCCCAGCAGATCGGCCTTTACGCCCTCAAGTTTCACTTCGCAATGCATGCGCGTGTAATCGATCGTCGTCAGTTGTGTCACTGTCACGCCTGGCGCAGTGCGCGGCACAATGGCCATATTATCCGGCCCTGCGGCGATCAGGTAAACGTCCGCCGGTCCGCCATCAATGACGAACATTGTATTGCCGTTGAGCGTATCGCCGGAAAGCGAAACTCCTTTACTGTCGCGTGTACTGATGATCTCGGTCACGCCAACGCCAAATTTCGTTTCGCCGGCGGCGATTTGGGGCAGCCACTCTTCTTTTTGCGCTTCGGTGCCACCGGTCAGCAGCGCTACCGGCGCCATGATCGCACTACCGGTAAACGGCACAGGCGTAACTGTGCGGCCAAGCGACTCCAGAATGACAAGGGCGTCGAGCATTTTGAAACCCGCGCCGCCATATTGCTCCGGTATCAGCACGCCGGTCGCCGCTAATTCGACGAGACCATTCCAGATATCTGCATTACAGCCGGTTTTGGTATTGGCGAATTCCCGGATACGCTCCAGCGGCAACTTGTTTTCTGTGAAACGGCGGAAAGAGTTTTCCAGCAGTTTCTGGTCATCTGACAATCCAAATTCCATTATTTTGTCTCCGCCAGCTTTGGCTCACGGGGCATGCCAAGCCCGCGTTCGCTAATGATATTTTTCTGAATTTGCGATGTGCCGCCACCGATGATCAGGCCAAGATCAAACATGTTGCGCCATTGCCAGGAGCCATGGCTGCGTACATGCGGGCTTCCCATATAAAGCTGTCCCAACTCGCCCAACGCCTCAAGTGCGATGTCCGACAATTCGCGGGCCAACGTCGTGCCGTAATATTTAACAATCAGACGTGACACGCCGGGTTCTTCGTTTTTCAGTGTATGGCTCAATAGACGCAGGGAGTGGAATTTCAGTGCCTCGGTCTTGGCCTGGGCGGCGATCAGCCGGTCTCGGTACATATCGTGTTCGATGAGTCGTTTACCGTCGAGTTTTTCATTCTGCAAAATTTTCAGAATGCTCTCGATGCGCGATAGCATTTGCCCCGGATCGCCCAGCATGCCGCGTTCATGTTTGAGGGTCGTGTTGGCGACCTTCCAGCCTTCACCGCGCTTGCCGACGACATTTTCCACCGGCACTTTCACATCCGTCAGGAAGGTTTCATTGAACTCGGCGGCGCCGGTCATGGTGACCAGCGGGCGCACTTCAATGCCCGGTGTCTTCATATCCATCATAATATAGGAAATGCCCTCATGTTTGGGCTTGTCGGGCTCGGTGCGCACCAGAATGAAGCACATGTCGGCAAAATGCGCGCCGCTGGTCCAGATTTTCTGGCCATTAATGATAAAGTGGTCGTCCTCTACGCGGGCATTGGTGCGCAAGCTGGCCAGGTCACTACCCGCGCCCGGTTCGGAATATCCCTGGCACCAGTGGATTTCCCCATAAATGGTGGGGCGGATATATTTCTCGCGCTGTTCCTCGTTGCCATTTTCCAGCAACGTTGGCACCAGCATGCCGATACCCTGGCCGCTGAGGCCGGAATTGACGTTCGCCTTGGTGAACTCTTCCTGAATAATAACGGTTTTCAGTATGTCCGGTTCGGCGCCATAGCCGCCATATTTTTTCGGGATGGTGCGGCAGGTATAGCCATTTTCGATCAGTAATTTCTGCCAGTCCTGCTCCAGCGCCTCGGGGTGCTTCATACCCATGCCTGCTGGCGGCGCCTTATGCTGGTTCTTTTCAATAAAAGCACGTAATTCTGCACGAAAATCTTCATATTCCGGGCCGTAGCTGAGATCCATCGGAGCTTTCTCCCTGTTCAAAAATCCTTGATCATAGTTTTAGCACGAAGCGGGGGAGGAGGGGCAACAGACTTTCGGGGGGTAGCACTAAAAAACTGTTTCTTTTGCGCGTCTCTGCCGGTGGGAAGCCGGGATGTCGAAGCACCCATGTTACGATTTTCACTTTATGTAACTATTTTCGGATGGCGGCGAATATCGTTCTACAGCCCGGTTGCGGGGAATGACTGGATCCGCCGCCTTCTTTTGGAAGCGGTAAGGGATGGCTATACCGGTTACAGCGTTCCGGAGGTCGTCTTTGACGGGATATATGTCAGTATCAGGGGGCGTCTTTTGAGCTTGGAGGTATGAAAATGAGCGATGAGAAAAACAGAATCGAATGGGCGCTGCTATTTTTACGTCTAAGCGTCTTTCTGGTAATGTTTGTGTGGACGGTTGATAAATTCATAGATCCGGGGCACGCCTCCAAGGTCTATGAACATTTCTATTTTCTGGGAGGATTTGGTCCGACACTGATTATTATGATCGGTATTGCCGAGGCTTTTCTTATCCTGGCGTTTGTAGCGGGTATCGCAAAAAAATGGACCTATGG